>NZ_JBHXNW010000014.1:30409-72777 GCF_042717365.1 Streptomyces sp. NPDC058534 | reverse complement strand
TGCCCACGCTTAGCCGCGTCCCGGGGGCCGCCCCGCTGTACCGGGCCGGCCGCCCGGTCCCGTTATCGCGGGAGCGCCCCCCCCCCCAGCGGGGGGGGGGGCTCTTCCCTGTGGACGGGGCGACGGGGGCCGCTCTTCATGCCTACGGCAGCCTCGCCGGGGCAGGGCTCGTAGGTCGGCCAGGCTCCCGTCCCTTCGCGCCACCCCTCAGAGTGAATCGTTGGCGGAAGACCGGGGTTCGACCCCAGCCGGGAGCACGGCGTTCGCCCGAGCCTCCGGGGACCGTCCGGTGTACAGGCCGGGCGGTACTCCTTCCCGGCACGACCCGCAAGGGTGAATTTCGGCGAACTGACGTCACCGTGCCCGCCCGTCCGATCTAATCGGACTGGGGACGCAGCCGGAACTCCCCTTGTCCCGTGGGCAGTCGACTCACGACCGCCGTGGTCGTACTCGTGCCTACGGGATGGGGGTAGTGGAACATGCGTCCCACCCGGCGCCGCTTCGCGGCGCTGCGGGAGGTACATGCCGAGCGAGTCAGGGCTCGCGCTGCACGCGTACGCGCCAACAAGAACTACGGCCGTGCGAAGCGTGTAGCCCTGTACGTCGTCAGCCTGGTGGTAGCAGCCATCAGCGACGACGTACTGAACTGGCTTCTACACGGCCTGTAGCACCTTCCAGGGGGGCTGACGCTTCACTGGGCTGAAGCCCCCCACTTCCTGTCACCTTCCTTGCGGTTCGTCCCCAGCACTGTCGGCGACGAACCCAACCCAATGCACATCACTGTGCATTGCGTATGCCATGAGATTAGCGTCTCCAAAGTTGATTCGAGACATGCTTCATTAAATTGGCAGCGGTGAATTTAGTCGGCGAATCAATCGTAATTGGGTTCACATTTGTTCACTGAACAAGTTCAGCCCCGGGAGCACCCGCCCCCAGCAGGTGACGATCAGCCGGCCGCCCTACGGTAGGCGCGGCGCCCTGCGAGGGCCTGTGTGACGGTGGCGCCAGTCCAGCGGTGGGCGCGGCCGTGGGTGTCGTCGGGGGCGGGCCAGCGACCCTTGTTGCGGTCGGCGCGGATCGTGGCGGCCGTGATGCCGGTCAGGGCCTCGATCTCCGTCGCCGTGTAGAGGCGGGTGCGCTCCAGGGCGACCGGGGGGCGTTCGATGCGCTCGCGGATCACGCGGTCGACGTCGGCCGGGTCGAAGAGGAGCCGCTTGCCGTCCTTGCCGATCGCGGCGGGCCAGGCGGGGTGGCGCGCCCAGACGTTGCGGACGTGAGCGAGGCTGCGTCCGTGGCGGGCGGCGATCTGCTCGTACGTCTCGCCGGTGGGGGTGTCTACCATGGGTGGTGTCCGTCCCTTGTGGATGGTGGTGACCGGTGGGGGCATTGCGCCGGGCGTTCGCGCCCGTGGGCTTCGGCCCGGCCCCTGCCGGTCTTCGGTCTTACGGGAAGGCCCCCGGCTGCCGGGGGCCTTCGCGGTCACTCCTGGGGGTCGATCAGCTCGTGGGCTACAGCGTGGAGGGCGTCCGCGCCGGTCACGAGGTTGATCCGGATCTCCAGGCTCACCAGGTGTTCGTGGTGCTCCATCCACCTGTTGTAGAGGTGCGCTGCGGAGAGCCAGTGGAGGCACCCTCCCCAGATCCCTGCCTGGAGGTCTTCGTCGATCGGTTCGTCTTCGATGAGGTCGATGACCCGGGTGACGCCCTCGATCATCTGCTCGCCGTGGAGAACATCCTCTTCGAAGGTCGGGAGGCTGATCGGGATGGGGAGGAACCCGCACACCCTGGTGATCAGGATGTAGATCCCGAGGAGCGCGTTGCCCAGGTTCTGGGTCTCCCGCTCGAACTCGTCAGACATAGTCCATCCTCTCTGGAGTTGTGGTGGTGAAGGTCGGGGATTGCGGCCCCTTCCTTCTGTCTCCAGTATGGCGGTTCACGCATTGCTTTGCAACACTTCGGACGGGAAAAACGGCCCACCCCCGGACAGGGTCAGGGCCGTTGAGGGCTCAGGCCCGACGCCATCCGGAGAGGCGGTCATCGGCGCCGACCGCCGCGGTGAGGCGGGCGCCGGGCAGCTCGTGCAGCTCCAGGCCGGCCTCCGCGGCGATCTCCGCGGCCGGGTAGCGCTCCGGCGCGGCCCGCTCCTGGGGCGGTACGTCGGCTACGACCTCGGCTTCGTCGCCGAAGAGCAGCAGGACACGTACGGCGACACGGTCGCTCATGAGGTGGTTCCCTTCTGATCATTGAGCTGGCGAGCCAGCCGGAAGCGGACCCGATGACTCTTCTTCTTCAGCCCTCCGGAGGCACCGGTGCCCTTGCACCTCAGTCCGGCAGCTGCGCCGCAGCCGGGGCATTCGACCTTGCGGGTAATCTCTTCCTCGGACTCCAGGTCCTGCTCCTCACGCTGCCGCCGGGCTTCGGTCGCGGCGGCATGAGCGCGCTGCGCCTCGTCGACGCGGAAGTAGCAGTCCATAGCGCGCGCAACGGCGGCTGTCGGGTCGGCCCCGGCGGTCAGCTCGTTGATCACCTTGAGAAAGCCGGCAGCCGCAGGACTCTGGTGCTCGATGGGCAGGTACTCATTGCCGGCGTGCTCCAGTTGCTCCTGGAGGCGGGCGAGGTCTCGGTGGAACTGAAGTGCGTTCGTCGGTGGTTCGGTCACGGCGTCATCCTGCCTTCCCAGGGCCCTGCGCGCTGCGCTTCCGGCCGTCTGCGTTGAAGGCGTCCCGGCAGGGTGGGCACGCCGGCGCGGTGATGTAGCGGTGTGCCCAGAAACCCTGCACGGTGCCGCACTGGCCCGTCCAGTCCGGGTGCGCCTCGGGGTTGTCGAGGGCGTCGTCGTCCCAGGCGCCGGGCGGCGCCCAGCCTCGGTCGGCGGCGTACGCGCGGGCGCGGGCGATGCCGCCCAGGCTGGCACCGTGGTCTGCCGGGTCGGCGCGCCACAGGGCGTCGTACATGGCGCGTACGGCGAGGGCGCGGCGGGCGAGGACGTGCTCGCGGTTGAGCATCGTGCCGAAGTTGCCAGGGTCCATGCCGAGGTGGACAGCGAGGTGCTGCTGCGGCCAGCCGACGGCCACCAGGGCGCGGGCGCGGCGGCGGGTTCCCAGCGGGCTGATCGGCGTGTTCGGGGCGAGGTTCTCCAGGGTGGGTTCGACGGCCAGGACGGCGGCCGCGGTATCGGGGCGCATCGTCTTCTGCGGGGGCGTGCCCCGTTCGGGCCGGCCGTTCAGCACAGCTTGGAGCCGCTTCCGATCGACGCCGGCGCGGGCCGCGATGGCGCGGAGGCCCATCTCGCAGGACTGGAGGTAGCGCACGTGGACGCGGACCGGTTCCGCGTCCACCCACGGCTCCCACGTCCCGGCGATGAGGGCCTTCGTGCGGTTCTCCTCGTACCGGCTGCGCGCCCAGCCGCAGGTGTAGCAGCGGCAGCCGTCGAGCCGGTAGCGAGCGTAGCCGTGCGGGCGGCTCATCGTCGGGCCTGCTCCGTGACGGTGTCGGCCATGGCGCGGATGGCGGCGCGCGCGGCCGCCGCGTTCTCGCCTGGCGTGTCGGGCCTGGCGCGGCTGGCGCGGAGGACGGCGAGGGCCTGGCGTAGGTGCTCATCGAGCACGAGGACCAGGCGGCCGTCGTCCGTCGAGGGCTCCGGCGCGCTGGGGGCCGGTGACGGCGCGCTGGAGGCGTCCTCTTGGCGGATGGCCTCCAGGTCGCGGAGGATCGCGTCCTTCCCGACCCGCAGCTGTGCTGCGATCTTCCGGCTCGACAGCGTCGGGTCCTTCTCGATGAGCTGGCGTACGAGCGTCCGGCGCACGTCGGCGGTCATGGCGGGCGGCTGGCTCACGTCCCCTCCCCCGGGGTGTCGTTGGTGGCGCGCGACGGGGGCTCGGTGGCGCGCGCCGGGTGGGCGTGGTCGGGGCACGGTTCGGACTCCACAGGCTCGCCGCACGTCGAGCAGACGTAGCCGCCGGGCGGCAGGGTCGGGTCCCACACCTCGCGGTACGGCCGTCTGGCCGCGCAGTCGGGGCACAGCCAGCCGTGCTCGCCGACCGGGCGACTCCATGTCTCCCGAGCTTCGGAGAGCGGCGCACGCCGACGGCATGCGGTCGTGCTGCACTCCAGCGTCAGCGCGTCGTCGGGCTGGGGAGTGGCGTCGGCCGCGCGGCTGCTCTTCTCCCCGGCGTAGTGATCCGGGCCCGTGGCCATCAGGCACCCCCGGCGTGGACGGGCCGGCCGTCACGGACGACGGTCAGCCGGTGCGGCCCGGCCTCGAACCACAGCTCCATGAGCGGGTCCGGGTCGTCATCGACGGCGAAGCAGCCGACCATGCTGTCGAGGAACTCGGTGTCCTCGGGCAGGGTGTGGCACAGCAGCTGCATGGACAGGAAGCCGTCGATGCCGGCTGTGATGCGGTAGGTCTCCCCGAATGCCTGCGACAGGCCACCGGCCTCGTAGTGGACGTGGACCAGGTCCCCGGGGCGGGCCGGGTACCAGGGCGCGGTCGTCAGATCGGCGTGTCCCCGCTGGAGCGCGGCGATCTCCGCGCCGATGTCGCGGGCGCGCTTGGCGTCCTCAGCTTGCGCGAGGGGGCTCAGTCGCTCACCGGTGTCCGGGCGGCCGTACAGGGCGGTGAACAGCTTCTCGGCCAGCCCGGCCGGGCTGCCCGTCCAGCTGTTGCTGCGCTCGCCCGGGCCGGTCAGCTTCTCGGTGACGGAGATGGAGAGGGCCGCGGGGGCGGCTCCGGGGATGAGGCCCTCAACGGTCTCCGTCATGATCTGTAGGCGCGGGTCGAGGCGGCATTCGGTGGCCATCAGGTGTTCTCCTTCGGGGTGTCGGTGGTGAGCTGCGCTGCCCAGTCGGCGAGCACGGCGAAGTCCACGGCGGTGAGGCCGACGCGCGGGTTGACCCAGTGCAGGAGGGCGGGGCCGTCGTGGTGGCGGTCGACGTACGCCTGGTCGACGTCGGTGATCTGGTCGTCGACCCAGGCGAACGGTCGGCCGGCCGCGTACTCCACGACCTTCCAGGTCTTCACGTACGTGCCGTCGGGGCGGTCGGCGAACTGGTCCCCGAACTCGATCACGGGGAAGTCCTGGGTGCGGGGCAGGCCGATGCGCCAGCCGATCCACTCGTTGGCGTCGTGCTCCCACGTGGTGGCCCACACGAGTTCGAACGGCAGGGCCTGGAGCGCGGGCCCGTGCGCAGGGTTGAGCCACACGCGCAGCGGCTTGACCCGGTGCTCGGGCAGGCCGGCGTGCTGGGCGATCCACGTGTCGGGCTTCAGCCGGTGCGTCTGGTACCCGGCCGGACGCCGGTGCGGCGGCGCGTCGAACGGGTTCAGGGGTCCGTCAACGTCCAGGAGCAGCAGAGGCCGGCGGCTGGCCGTCACGTCTCGTCCTCGTCCGGCTCGCAGACGGCGAGGGCGAACTTCCAGACCCAGGAGGAGTCGTCGACGTACAGGCGCGGGAAGTCCCAGATGTTCTGTCCGTCCTCGTCCAGGTAGCGGACCTGGGCGATGGGGAGGCCGGGCATCTGGATCTCGATGGTGCGGTCGTCGTCCATGGTGAGCGTGAACGCGTACCGGCCGTCACCGTAGTCGGACGCCGACGTACGGGCGCAGCCGGCGACTCCGAGGCCTGCCTGGCGGAGGTCGTCGGCGAAGACGGTGATGTTGGCGGCGGCGTGCTCTTCGGAGGCGTCGTTGACCGGACCGGAGCCGGGGTTGATGAAGACGGTCATCAGGCGGTGTCCTTCGGGGCGTTGCGGGCGTCGCAGGGCTGGGTGAGTCGGGCGAGCAGCAGAGGCAGTGCCTCCAGGTCGCCGACATCGCGGGCGTAGGCGATGGCGTCGGTGATCTGCTTCCGCTCCTCCTGCGTGGTCCAGTGGGCGATGACGTGGTGGCAGGCGCGGCCGGTCACGACGCTCAGTCCTCGAACTCGGGCAGGCCGCGGGTGTCCAGGCCCATGGAGCTGGAGGCGCAGTGAGCGTGATCGAGGGCCTGGGCGAGCAGGCCGGCGATCTCCGAGGCGGTCTTCACCGCCTCGCGGAGGTGCTCCACGGCGGGGTCCGGGTCGCTGCCGCCGTCGATGAGCACTCGGCCGGCCTTGTGAGTGTGCTCCACGGGCCGCAGGGTCTGCTCGATGGCCTGCGGGAGCATGCGCGCCAGGTACGCGAGCGAGCCGATCGCCGCGTACGTCTGGGGCGGGTACTGCCAGTCGTCGCCGCTGGTGATCGTGGCGTGGTTGAACTGGCGTATGAGGTCGCCGGCCTGTGAGGCGAGCCGGTCGGGGGTCGTCATGAGTTCTCCGGTCGGTGGGTAGGGCCCGGCGGCGGGAAGCGAGTCGGTGCGCTGGGGGCGCGGTCGCGCGTCCGGCCGCCGGGCGGTCTGAGGGGTCAGTGGACGCGGAAGCCGCCCTGGCGCTGGGCGCGCTCCAGGTAGGCGATCCACTTGAGCCAGTGGTCGACGTTGCCCCCGAGCAGCGCCTTGACCTCTTCAGCGCTGTGGGTGCGGTACGACTCCAGGGCGGCGGCGATCTCCTCGGGGGTGACCAGCCAGCCGTCGTTCGTGCCGAACTTGTGCAGCGCGATGCCGAACGGCGGGTCGGGGTGCCAGGCGCGGTGCTCGTCGATCGTCTTCGCGTAGGCGACGGCCTCCGGCTTGACCGGCATGTCGCCCTCGTAGTCCTCCGGGTACCGGACGGCCGACACGTCCTCCCAGTCGATGCAGTCCGGCTTCTCCGGCCACGCGGCGAGCGGATAGTCGGTGGCGATCATCCCGAGCTGCTCCATGATCTGGGCGTAGCGGGACATGCCCCAGATGTTCAGCCGGAAGTAGCCGGAGTCCTCGCCTTCCGGGACGTTCGCGATGTACATGTCGTAGCCCACGGCGGGCTCCTTCGATCGATGCTGTGGAGTACCTCCGGCCGGACTCGAACCGGCGCGCTGCGGGGTATAAGACCGCTGCTCTGCCACTGAGCTACGGAGGCTTGGCGGGCCGCGCCCCGGGGCGGGGGGGAGGAGCCCGGCCGCCGGTCTGCGGGGTCAGGTGCGGCTGAGGAGCAGGAGCCGCTTGTGGGCCTTGGTCTTGGTGTCGTCGTCGGCGCCCTCGATGGCGGCGGTCGCGCGGGCGATTTCCTCGGTCATGGTCTTGCCGGGGCGGCGGGGGGCGACGTGGTCGAGGTAGCCGGTGATCGCGCGTTCGGCGGCGTAGGCGGTGCGGCCGACGCGGGCGGTCTCGGTGTCGAACTGGTCGGTGAGGAGTGCGGTGCGCGCGGCGTGGTTGGCGCGGGTGCGGCGGGTGGCGTCCTCTTCGATCGGCCACAGGTCGGCGATCACGCGGTGGAAGTCGGCGACGGCGATGTCCGTGCGGGCGAGGGCGGTCTCCTCGTAGGCAAACTGGGCGAAGTAGTTGACGGACAGTCCGAGGGTGCGGCGTGCTTCCTTGATCTGTGAGGTGGCGCCGATGGTGTGGCGGACGGCCCAGCGGGTGACGGCGTCGCGGACGGCGAACCTCTCGGTGTTGGCGCAGACCGGCCGCCAGGGGGTGACGACGCACTGGAACTGGCCGTTGCCGGTGTGGTCGTTCATCACGGCCACGTACGGGACGATCAGGTCGTTGATGCCGTCGGCGTCGACTCGGACGGCTTCGGGGAGGCGGATGGAGATGAACACCCGGCGGCCGCCGCGCAGGAGTCCGGCCGACTCCCAGACGACGTCGTAGCGGCCGACCAGCTCTTGCAGGAACTCGAAGCCCTGCCGGTTCTGGATGGGCGCGTACCGGGCGCCGACGACTCCGAGGGCGGCGCCGGTGTCGGCGCGGACGGTGTGGAACTGGTCGGCGTGCTCGCGCAGTTCCTCGCCCCACCGGTAGAGGGAGGGGACGGTGGTCACGTCGAAGTTGAGGCAGGACAGCTCCAGCACGGTGTCGATGTCGCTGGTGCCGCCGGGGATGATCTGTCCGAGGCCGTGCCAGGCGGGGGACGACGCGTAGAGGGCGATGGTGCCGTCGGCGCGGGTGTCGAGGCCGTGCTGGGCGATGATCTCCGCGATCTGTCCCCGGGCGTTGCGGGAGACGGTGAAGGTCTCGCCCCGGTCCCAGCCGGTGAGGACCTCGTACCGGTCGGGGCTGATCATGCGGATCTCGCCCCGGTCGATGCGGGCCTGGAACCTGCGCTCGTGGTCGCGGGCGGCGTCGATCTGCCGGGTCTTCTCGTCGGCGAACGCGGTGTTGACGTCTGTGGTCACGGTCTTCCCCTCCAGGGTGGTGGTGGTGCTTCGGCAGTGGGCCCGGCCGGGGTCGAACCGGCGCGCAGTGGGGTTTAAGTCCCTCGCTCTGCCTCCTGAGCTACGGGCCCGGTGGTGCTCAGCCGCAGGCGGCGGAGCGGGTGATGGACGATCGGCGGGCGTGCACGGGTCCGGAGATTTCGCCCCAGGGGTCGACCAGCGCGAACCGGACGTCCGCCAAGCCCATCTGGTCGATGGCGTGGCAGATCCGGCAGGGGCAGGGGACGGCCAGCCACAGGCCGTGGAGGTCCGTGATGGAGCCGTGGTAGACGACGAGGTCGCCGGGCTCGATCAGGTCCAGGGAGCGGAAGAGTGTGTCCATGGCCGTCCTCTCACGGTCGGTGGTGCGGGTTACGGGTGGCTGCGCGTGGGGCCGGTGGGCGGGGTCCACCGCATGGAGTCGCCGCTGCCGTGCCAGGCCGGGCCGGTGCGGCGAGCGGGTGCGGGGGCGGCTGGGCGGGGCCGGTACGTGTACCGTCCGGCGGTGCTGCCGTACTGCTCCCACGCTTCGGTGAGCACGTGCTGCTCTCCCGGTGAGTAGGCCATGACGGGCCGGAAGCGTCCGTGGATGAGCTGGAGGGTGTGGCCGGGCTCGCGGCCGTAGGTGGCGCGGTAGATGCGGGCGGCGGCGCGTCCGAGCGGGGAGCGGTACGTCCAGTCGGCGGGCAGGCCCCGGCGCACGAGGTATTCGGAGACGGTGATCCTGCGGCTCATGGCACCCCCTGCGTGACCTTCCGGAGTCGGAAGCCCGACCCCATGTAGTAAATTGTACGAGAGAGTACGAGCTACCACAAGGCCGTGATGGTGATTTCTTTGACCTCACGAGTCGCACGAGCCCCGGCCCCCGAGCTGTCCCGATCAGTCCCACGCGCGGGCGCGTGATGGGGACAGCGGGCCGCGTCAGCCGGAGGCCGACACGAGAGTGAACGGGCGCCGCACGCCGGCGGAGAATCGTTCCGCCGCAGACAGCGCGCACACCACCCGCACCGCCGGGTCCATGTCGAGCTTCGCCGTGGCGTACAGGGCACCGACGGCGATCTCCTCACCGCAGCCGACCGCGGCGTATCCGTCGGCGGCCTCCCCCACCTGGAAGTCGTCGCGGACGATGAACAGCCGCCCGGCAACACCCACCAGGAAGGTGCCGCCTTCCTCCTGCTCGCTGTCCTTCCTCAGCCACCCGCCGGCCTTGAGGGTCTCCCGCACGGCGTCGATGAACGTCGTCGCCATGAACTTCTCCAGCTGCTCCCCGTCGGGGGCCGGCGGCGCGAACGCGTAGCGCAGCAGCTGCCCCATGCGGAACGAGGTGGTGAAGCCCATGACGTACGGGCCGGTGGTGAACACCTTCTGGTCGGCACGGACGGTGAGGCTGTAGCCCGACACGCCCGCGGAATCCCCGCCGATGAAGACGGTGCCCTCGTGCACGAGGCCGACGATCGCGGTCACGCTGAACTCCTGGTGGTGGTGTTGGTGGTGAGCAGGTACAGGCGGTTGCCCTCGTAGCGGGCCGGTTCGCCTGTGTCGCCGTCCTCGCAGGCGTTGTTGATGCACCACGCGCGCGGCCGGTCGTCGTCGGCGCGGCCGTACACGGTGCGCTGTCCGCACGCCAGGCACAGGGCATGCCGGAAGTGCACCGACGGGCCGCGCAGCCCCAGCACCGTGAGGACCGTGCCGTGCCAGCGGGCGACAATTCGCCGCACCTCCGGCTCGCGGCCGGCGTTCTCCGCGCCGGGCGGGATCGCCTTCAGCGCGCGGCCCCAGGGCTGCTTGTGCTGCGAGTCGCGCAGCTCGGCATCGAGCAGCACGGCCTCCGCCTTGATCCGCTGGGACCAGGACACGGCCTCCATGGACGTCGGTGGCCGGGATCCGGGAGGGGCGTGCCCGCCGGCCGCCGCGGGCCGGGTGCGCAGCGACAGGTGATCGAGCCGGAGGATGAGACCGGGCCCTCGGTCGCCGGGATGCTGATCGTCTCCGCGGTACAGGTCAAGGAGATCGGCGACCAGGTCGTCAAGCGTCTGCATCAGGCCGCGGCCTCCTTCTTGCGTGCCCAGCGGGCCTTGCTGCGCTCGGACTCGCACGCGCGGCACACGCGCTCGCCACGCCTGCCGGGCTTGGGGTTCGGTCGGCGGTACACGTTGTCGCCAGTCAGCTCGTGGCCGTTACGGCAGTGGGTGCGCAGCTGCTTGCCGTACGCGCCCACGCGCCGGTCCGTTCCATTCGTGGGTGGCGCCGTCTCGGGTGCGTACCAGTGCGCGCGGAAGCGGCGGCGAGCCATGGATATCCGCGCGGTCATGGCGCCGTACTTGATCCCGAGGGCGTCGGCAGCGGCCTGGAAGTCGTCGTGCACGGCGAGGGCGATGACAGCCGCGCGTTCGGCGTCCGTGAGGCGGGCGAGGATCTGTGGCACGGCCAGGCGCTCGATGAGCCCGTCCTCGGGGTACGCCGGCGGCAGCGTCCAGTACTGCCGGAACCTCGGGGAGGAGGCGACTTCGTTGGTGCCGTCCTTGTCACGGTGCCCGAACGTGTGCCGCATCTCGCGGACCTCGTTGTAGATCGCCTGCCAGCCCACGCGCACCAGCTCGGTACGCCCGGGCGGTTCGTCGGCCTCCGCCAGGGCGGAGGCGATCGCCGACCAGGCGACGTCGTACCTGGTGTGCGCGTCTGAGGCCAGCGACCGATCGGCCCGGCATGCGGCGGCCGCCATGGCGTGTACGTCCCGCATGGTGAAGCCGTGTGCCACCGGCGCGTCGTCAAGCGTCTGCACGGCCGCCCTCCAACAGGATCGTCGGCAGCTGCTCGCGGCAGTCGGCGCACTTCCGGCTCACCACGGGGGTGCCGTCCCCCAGGCGGAATGGCGTCTCCTCCCACGAGGTGTGCGCGCAGCGGGCGTCTGGCTCATCGTCGACGACGAAGCCGGTCCATGCGACCGACGTGAGGTTCGCGGGGACCTCGGCGACGACGACCTCGGCGACGCGCGAACCGACCACGGCCGGGGCGTTTTCAGTGGCGAAGGTCAGCGTGACGCTGACGTGCTTCTCAGGCATCGGTGTTCTCCTTGCTTCGTCGTGCTCGCCAGACGCGACGGCACCAGCCGCACACGTCGCCGGCGTCGGGGTACAGGGCGCCGCTGCCCTGCTGTGGTTCGTCGCCGTGCAGTGAGCGGCGCAGGTGGGGGCAGTTCGGGTAGATGTGGTCGACCGCTCCGAGCGGGGCCATGTACCAGGGCTGGACGGCGTTCTCGGGGCCGTGCCGGTCCCGGAGATCGGCGTCGGCGATGGCGAGCGCCGTCTCCAGGACTGTCGGGTGCTGGGCGATGACGTGGCCCGGGTGCGTAGCCATCAGCTGTGCCTCACTGATCTCGGGGGATGTTCGTGTACGGGCAGCGCACGGCGATCGCGCTGTGCCGGTGCCCGCAGTGCCGGCAGCGCCAAGGGCTGGCCTCGGGCGGGCGGAAGGCAGTCACCGGCCGCACCTCGGACACGGCTGGTCCACGAGGTCCACGCACACGACGCACGTGGTGTCTTCGTCCTCGTCCACCCAGTCCGAGTCAGTGACGTCGGTGCCGCACAGAGCAAGATTCGGATCGCAGTAGCAGACGACGTGCGTGAGGTCGTCGTGCGCCTGGTCGACGGTGGTCGGCGTCGCAACGAGCGCGGTCACCCCACCTCACCACCCGTCAGGCGCTCGTACAGGGAGCGCCCACTGAGCCGGTCTTCGATGTGCCGGTCGTGGCCCGGGCCGGGCTCGTCGGTCCCATTCACCGCGCGGGCGACGTCGACGGCCAGGACGTCGTACATGCCGGAGCGGGCGACATACTGCGCCTGCTCTTCCAGCCACCGGGCGAGCGGCTCGCGGGCACGCAGGAGGATGCGGATCGTCTCCAGCAGCTCGCGGCTGTCGGAGTCGACGCGGCCCTTCGTGCTGCTGTCGTCGCGCAGCCGGGCGGCGGCGGTGCGCAGCTCCCGCTCCAGGCCGGCAGTGCTCATCGCGCACCCCCGGCCGCCTTCACCCAGTCGGCCGGCGGCGGGAGCACCAGCAGCGCGGTGCGGTCCTCGGTGGCCACCAGCTCCGGGTTGTCGGGGTCAGGGAAGGGACGGCCGTCCGCGTTCCACCGGTACGCCGTGTAGCGGATGACCATGCCGAAGGCGCTGTCCTCGATGACCATCTCGGACCACACCGGCACGTGGTTCGGCTCGATGCCGTTGACGCGCAGCCACACCTGGACCGCGCGCATGCCATCCGGCGTGCGGAACTCCCGCTCATACAGCTGGTGACAGTCGATGACGAGACGCTCACTCACGGGCGACCATCCCTGTAGTGCACGGCGAAGCCAGGCAGGCCCATGCCGAAGTCCGGGTCGGCGGACGCCGGGCGCAGCGGCGCGCGCAGCTCGGTCTCGTCGACGCTGCACATGGGCTGCCGGGGCGAGGACCCGGCGGGGACGCCAGTCCAGCGAAACGGCTCCTTGCAGCCGGCGCAGCGGACCTCGATGTTGGCGGCGTAGCCGACCACGGTCGGGTCGGTGTCGCTGCTCGTGAGCCGGGCGACGTCCACGTACGCCTCGAAGTCTTCGTGCGGGCACGGCCGGTCGGGATTGGTCACAACTGGCCCTCGCTCTTCAGGCCGCGGGCGGCGTCGATGAGGCACTGGCGGGGCACGAGGACGGCACGTTCGTCGGTGCCGATGCTTGCGCCGTGGAAGTCCAGGGCCTCGCTCACGAAGGTGCCGATACCGGGCAGCTTTCCGATCACCAGGAAGTCACCGGAGTCGAGTTCGAGGACGTCGGGGCAGCTCGCCCCGCTGGTGCTGCCGCGCTCAGCCGGGGTGCTGCCGATGCGGCGGACGATGCGCGCCATCGGTCAGGCCTCCATCTCGTGCGGCAGGTCGCAGTAGTTGCGGCGCTCCACGGCGCGGATCAGTCGGTCGACGACGTCGGCCTGGTCCTCGCCGACGCGGGCGAGCAGAGCCGCGCGCGCCAGCTTCACTTCGCCGGCGTCGGCCGAAGGCACCGGGATCCCGGGCCCGCCCTCACGCACCTCTGGGTGGTGCTCGCGGACGTGGTCGTCCATGAGCGCGCGTGGGATGAGCGGGCAGCCTTCGCAGTACGGGCACGGGTCCCGGACCTCTATGCCGGTCAGCGGGCCCTTGCCCGCCGGGTTCTGGTCGGCGGGGTCGGGGCCGTTGCAGCCGTATCGCTGGCGCTCTTCGCGGCCGCGGTGCTTGGTGCAGGGCTCCGCTGCCGGGCTGAGGTAGTGCTGGCGCACGTGCACGAGGTCGTCTGCGTCCTGCGCGGCGTCGACGACGCGGCCGGCGACGGGGTTGTCCCGGCCACTGGTGTTGATGCCGATGTGCTTCAGAAGGCCGCGGATGCCCGTGGGCGCCGGTTCCCTGTGGCACGCGCAGATGCACGGTGCGGCACAGAACTTGCAGCTGGCCGGGGCCTTGGCGCCCGCGCGTCCGACGCTGGCCTTGCAGTAGTCGTGCTCGCCGTGGAGGCAGCCGGTCGACCGGTAGGTGTGGGTCGTCGGCCCGGCGCCGTCCAGCGCCTCACGAAGTTCGACGCCGGCAGCCCGCACGAGGAACGTCGCGGACCCGTGAGCGGCCTCCCATCGGTCGGCGAGCAGGTACGCCCGCCCGGCGACACCGCGCAACCGCTCGATCTCCTGCTGCGCCCGGCTGGCCGCTTCCAGGTGGTCAGCCACCGGGATCGTGTCGTCACGAGCTGGCGCGAAGCTGTGACCGGCTCGCCAGCCACCGGGGCAGTCGGTGCAGCCGCTGACGTTGTGTGCTCCTTCGCCGTGTCCACACCGTAGGCACGGCGCGTCATCCAGCCACACGACGCGGGTGGCGCCGTCGTGGCCGTGCACGGACAGCATCAGCTCCAGGCTGTCCCACACCGAGGTGGACGGGCGGTCGCGCCAGCGGAGGTCGACGTTGCCGTCCGCCCACTGCACGCCGTCCGCCACATCGCCGGGGCCGGAGACGCCGGTGACGTCCCGGTCACGCCGAAGGGTGAACAGGCGGGGTATCGGAGGGTTCACGGTCGGTCCTTGAGGTCGTCGATGGTGGTGAGGGTGGCGAGTTGGCGTCGTCCGTCTCGCAGGGCGCGTCGCTTCTCGCGGCGGTCGGTCAGCCCGTCGTGGATGCGGGCGACCAGCAAGTACAGGGCGCAGATCAGGGCGACGGCGAGGGCCAGGCCGACGACGCCGGCGATGCCTCCGAGGACGCCGATGATGAAGACCTGCTCCGTGGTGAGGACCGCCATCAGCTGCCGCCCCGGGACTGGCGTGCGTCGCGGTAGGCGAAGCGGATCGAGGATGCGGCGAACAGGGCGGCGACGGCGAGGAACAGGGCGGCGCCCAGTTTGTTCTCCCGGTACGCCTCGCCCATAGAGCCGAACAGGCAGGCCAGGGAGAGCAGGCCGAAGAACCAGCTGTCGGGGAGGCCGAAGCAGAGGAGCAGGACGGCCAGGGCGGCGATGGCTATGCCGACCAGGTTGAGCGGGGACATCAGGTCTCTTCTCGGGGTTCGTAGGTGTCGATGGGCGGGAGGGTGGTGATGCGGGCGCGGCGCAGGAACTCGCGGTCGTCGGCGGCCTCGGTGCAGGGGCAGTAGCCGTGCGGGCCACAGCCGCCGTACGGGCATCGCCAGACGACCGCGGTGTTCACAGCAGGTCCCGGGTTGGGACGTTGGCGATCAGCCCGAGGCGGTCGCGGGAGATGCGGATGGCGCGGGTGCCGACGCCCAGGCGGGCGGCGATCTCCCCGTCGGGTAGGCCCTTCACCCACAGGTCGTAGACGCCCTTGTCGCGCTGGCGGGCTTTCCGTGCGGCCCGGTCCTGGGCGTACACGCGCCGACAGGCGTCGTCGATCGTCTGTCCGCGCCTGTGGTGCTGGCGGTAGCCGCGCAGCGTGCCGCACTTGGGCTCCTCCACGGGGACCTTCGGTGCGGGCGGGGCGCTCTGCTCACGGAGCTTGCGCTCCTGGATGTACGCGCGGTTGGCGGCCCGGCACTCTTCCCGTCGGCACCCGGACTGGTAGCAGGCCCGGGTGCCGTGCTTCTCCTCGGGCTCGGGCTGCGCCTTGGGCTTCGGCTTTGGCTCCTGCACGGTCGGGTCCAGGTCCAGGCGCTCCTGCGCGGTGAGGCCGGCGATGACGGCGTCGTCCCGCTGGTACAGGTTCATACCGCGCTCGCGGTCCGTGACCCACGACTGGCAGTCGAGGAGTACGGGGCAGCCGTAGCAGGTCTCTTTCGCCTCGGTCTCCCGCGCTGCCTCGAAGAACGTGTCCGGGTCGACGCTGCGGCACAGCCCGCCGTCCTGCCAATCCAGCGGGCGGGCTCCGGTGTCGGGGACGGCTCCGGTGTAGGCCATGGGTCACCTCGTGCCGTACTCGTCGCCGACGGCCGTGGCGTTCCAGACGTCCTCGCTGACGCAGACTTCGTCGCCGGTGTCGAGTTCCAGCTCCCAGCACTCGGGCTTGACGTCCATGACGCTGCGGGTGCCGTCCGGCACGGTGCGGCAGTCCCGGTACGTCGTTGTCGACTTGCCGATACGGCGGGTCTTGGTGGTGCACTCCTGCCGTGTCTTCGGCTCGGTGCGCCACGTGGTGCGGGCGTCCTCGTGCTCCTTGCCGGTGACGGTGCCCTGCGGCCCCTGCCCCCCGCAGCCGGCCAGCAGGGCGACCGCGGTGACGACCGCGACGACAGCGGTGAGGACGCGGGACTGGCAGATGCAGATCACGCGGTGGCAGCGGTGGCAGACGGGGATCACGGCAGCAGCCCCTTCTGGCGGGCCTTCGGCACCCACTGACCGAACTCACGGGTGACCCCGTCGTACAGGGCGCCGTCGGGGATGCCGCGCGGGTCGGCACCGGCGTGGAAGTACGAGGCGTTGTCGAGGAGCCGGCCGCGCATCGTGTCCAACTCGGTGAGGAACCGGACCTTCGACGGGCCGAACCCGACGAAGCTCCAGAAGATCGGCAGCTTGGACGACTGCACGAGCTGGAGGCGGACGTCGTCAGCGTCCTGCGGGGCGCCGTCGGTCTGGAAGATGACCAGCGCCGGATCGGTCGACTCGGAGGCCAGGTAGTGCTGGGTGACGGCACGCATGGCGATCGTGTACTGGGTGCCGCCCATCGTGCGGGTACCGCCGTGCAGCTGGTGCTGCTGCGCGACCACGCCCTGGTACTGGTCCAGGTGGACGTCGACCACGGGGTACGGGCGGCTGTCGAACATGACCAGCGGCACCACGCCGTCGTCGTCGACGGTCACGGACAGACCCAGCGCCTGGTCCGCGAGGTGCTGCACGCTGCCGTCCGCGAAGTACGGGTGCATCGAGTAGGACCGGTCAACGACCAGGTACACGGCCGCGCGCAGCCCGGACAGGCCGTTCTTCTCCAGCGACACGGTGGCCGTCTTCGCCAGGGACACGAGGCCGGCGGGCACCTTGTCGAGGCTGATCGCCGGGGTGTGAGGGACGGCCGGGGCCGCGGGCTTCTTGCTGCGGTTGAACATGGGGTGCTCTTCTCCTGGTTGGGCGCCCGCCGCCCGGCCGGTGTCATCCGGGCGGCGAGCGGGTCTGGGGGCTCAGTCCGCCATCGGCGGCTGGGCGAACGGGGCTTCGGTGAGCGGGAGGACGGGGGTGCCCTGCGGCACGGTCGGCGCGTCGTCGTCGACCGGCAGCGGCCGGACAGCGGTCGCATTCGCGAGCTGGGACCGCAGCTCGGTGTTCTCGGCGCACAGCGAGTCGAAGGAGGTCAGCTGCTTACCAAGGCTGGCGATCCGGGCCCGGGCCGCCTTCAGGGCCTCGCGCGTCGTGTCGCGGTCCTTGCGCAGGGCGGTGTTCTCGCTGGTCACGCGGAGCAGCGCGCACGTCAGGTCGTCGGCCTCGTGCTCCAGGCGGACGACGTCGGCGCGCAGCTGGGCGCGGGGGACGACGTACCGGTGCAGGCCGCGCCCGGCCGGGGCGACGTACCAGAGGGCGGCGGCTGTGCCTCCCACGCCGGCGGACAGCAGCAGGATCTCGATCACGTCGCGGCCCTCGTCTCCACGGCCTTGCAGCGCGAGCAGTCCGTCTTGAGGCAGGCCTGGCCGCGCTCGATGGACAGCTCGTGGTAGGCGCCCTCGTTGGCCACCTGGAGGTCGGCCACGCGCCGCTCCAGGGCCTTGTTGCGGTCCTTGGCGGTCGACAGCTGCGCGCGCAGCCGGTTGGTCTGCGCCTCGTCGATGCGGGCGCGCCAGCGGCGTATGAAGGCGGGGGCGGTCATGAGGAACTCCGATTGGGGTGGGCCGCGCCCATGCGGCGGGAGAAGGCATCCAGGTCCTCGTAGAGACCGGACGTCAGGGAGTCGTGGAAGTCGTCGCGGGGGAACGCATCGTGGATGCGGCCGTCCAGCTCCCGGCCAGCCGCCGTCTTGCCGACGCGGACGGCGACGGTGTTCGTATCGAGCATCCAGGCGCTGCGGGTACGGTCTCCGGGCCTCATCAACCGGGACTCGCCGTCCCGGAAGGTGCCCGACGAGCCGCGCTCCCGCAGGGTGGCGGAGCACCGGCCGCCGCGCAGCGGGTGATCGTAGGCGCGGCCGCCGGCGAACTGCGGGTCGTCGACGACGGCCGCGGTCAGGTACTCGCCGTGCTGCTTGAAGAACAACGGCACGCCGGCTGTCTCGCAGGCGTCCCGGAGCCGCCGCGCCCAGTCGGGGTGCATGGGGCGGGCGCGGTGGCCGGATTCGCCGCCGGCGATGACCCAGTCCAGGCCGCGCCAGTCGTCCGTGCGGTGGCGGGCCGGGCAGTCCGCCCAGCGGTGGCACTCGGGGGTAGCGGCGTTCGGGTGTCCGCAGGTGCCGTCCTCGGGAGTGACGTGCCCGCAGTCGGGGACCGGGCGCAGCCAGCGGCTGAGGTCGACGGCGCCCAGCAGCGGTTCGCAGGAGACGAACCGGACGTTGGCCGGTGTGTCCATGAGGGCGGGGATGCGGATGTCCGCCCACCGCTGGTTCTCCACGGACACGCCCAGCCACACGTTCCGCAGGGGCCAGTGCAGCGGGGTCGGCGCGTCGACCAGGGCCAGGTCGTGCTCGATCTGCCGGAGGCTGGTCTCGATGTGCGGCAGGAGGGAGCGCAGACGGCCGTGGCGTTTGGTGAGGACCTGGAAGGTGTGCTGCCGGGCCCACCACATGCGGGCGAAGACCTGGACGATGAAGTCGTCCGGGACCGCTTCGTGGAACAGGTCGGACATCGAGTTGACGAACACCTTGCGGGGCTTGCGCCACTTCAGGGGCTCATCGAGCCGTTCGGGACGGAGCACGACGTCGAAGCCCTGCTGGAAGTGGTGGCCCGGCGTGCCGCGGAACCGTTCGGCGAACGTCTCCGCATAGCAGTTGTCGCAGCCCGGGGAGACCTTGGTGCAGCCCGTGATCGGGTTCCAGACCTTGTTCGTCCACTCAATCTTGGTGGTCGTCATGCCGGCGCTCCCTCGGTCTGATCGACCAAGTACTTGACGTAGAGGTCGGCGCCGTCCTGGGTGAGTTCCACGCGGGTGCCGAACGCGCCGGCGGGGCTGTAGAAGCGCAGGAGTTCGTCACCGCGGCGGATCGTGCGGGCGGCGCTCTTCGCGCTGTAGGAGCTGTTGTAGGTGGCGGCCAGCACCCACAGTCCGGGTATCTGCCGGGCCTGGTCGGCCGCCAGACGGTGGTCGGCGTGCGGAGCGCCCTTGACGCCGCTCATCGCCGGCCCCCTCGAAGGCCGGCGGGCATGGCAGTGGAGCGCCGGGTGAGGCTCCCGGTTCGGACGGTGTAGTCCTGGGCGACGGACCAGTCCGCGTCGGGGAAGGCGGCGCGCAGGATGACGGCCGCGGTGTGGTGCAGGCCGCGGTCGTACAGCGGCACCTCCTTGCCGTTGAGGCCGATCACCAGGGCGACCCAGCGCAGGCCTTCGTTGCGGCGGACGCGGGTGATGCGGACCTCGCGGACGGGCCGGCCGACCAGGGTGTACAGCTGCTCGTCCAGGGCGCGGCGCGCGGCCTCGTCGGCCTGGAACTCGGTGGGCGGCGCGGTCATGCGTCACCGCCGGGGTGGAAGGCTCCGCGGACGTCGTCCATAAGCCGGTGGTAGGAGGCGATCGTCGTCGGGTGCCAGCTGTGCTCGGGACCGTGGTTGTCGCGGAACCAGGCGTCGCAGGCGGCGAGCAGGCTGGTCTCCCGGTCCGCGTCGCGGGCGGCGGGGCCGCCGTCGGACGGGGTGACCTCTGCGGGGTGGTCGACGGCCAGCCGCATGAACGCGGCCTCCAGGGCGGGCGCTTCGAGGTCGTGTCGCTCGGGTGCGGTCAGGGGCAGCGCATCGTGCAGCTGCTGGAAGGTGGCGGCCTGCACGCGGCGGAAGTGCCGGAGGGCGAAGCCGTCCCAGCGGGCCCGCAGTGTCGGGCGCGGCTGGCGTGGGGTGGTGCGACGGCTGATGTGCGTCATTGCGGTCATCGCCATCGGTCCCTTCAGATGGTGGGTGGGTGGTTGTGGAGGGCTGCGCGGGCTGCGGCAGCGCCTCGTTGTGCGGTCTCGGGTGCGGGCGGGCGCCGGCGGTGCCGCCAGGGGTCGGCTACGGCGGCGAGCAGGTCGGGGGGTTCGGCTTCGGGGTCGGCGATCAGCTGGGCGACGGAGACGACCAGGCGGCCGAAGCTGAAGTCGTCGCGGCAGCGCAGCTGGGCAACGACGTCCCCGAGGAGGCCGGGGGGCCAGTCGGGGCGGGCAGCGGCGGCGAGGGCCAGCAGCTGCACGGTGGCGGGCTGCGGTACGTCGGTCACGTCGCCCACCTCCGTTCCAGGACGGCCAGGTCGGGCGGGCGGCAGGTGCGGCACACGCCGTCGGCCAGCGGCTCGCGGGACGGGGCGCGGCATGCCTCGCACTCGTGCCAGCGGCCGGGCGGGCGCGGGTAGCCGGGGCGGCGCGGCCCGGGCGGGCGCGGCGGGCGCTGCCCGTCGGCGGCCAGGTCGGCGCACACGTCGCAGCGGGCGCCGGTGTGCCAGATCTGGCCGGACTCGCAGGCGACCAGGCCGCAGCCGCGGCGGGCCAGGGCGGGGCCTAGGAGCCAGCGGCCCGGGTCCCGGATCGTGTCGGTGGATGCGAACCGGAACTGAAGCCGGGCGCGGAGCCGGTCCGGGTCCTGGCCCTCTTCGAGCTGCCGGACGATCTCGCGGGCCAGGGTCCCGGTCAACCACGGCGACAGGCCTGCGGTCAGCGCGGTGACGGGCTCGATGACGTACTGGATCTGCTCCCAGATCCGCGGAGCGAAGGTCAGCTGCGGGGCCGCCGGGGCGTGGCGGAACGCGTCGGGAAGCGGAACGAGGTCCTCGGGCGCGCTACTACCGGTGGTGCGCCTCCGGCGGATGGGACCACCGGCCGGTGGTTCGTCGGGTGAGTCAGTCGGGTGGTGTTCCTTAGACGCGAGGGACCCGTCTTCAAGATCCCCACCCGATCCCTCGTCAGTGTCCGCAGTGAGCACCGGCATCGTGGGCTCGTCGTGGACGGTGTAGAGGTGGCGGCCGCGGTATCCGGCGCGCCGCTCCACGCTGATCCAGCCGAGCCGCTCCAGCTCCCGGAGGATGCGCCGCACCGACCGGGTGTCGAGGGGCTGGCCGGCCTTCTTCCCGGAGCGGTGGCGGAGGACGCGCGCCAGCTCCGACAGGGTCACCGGGGCGTCTGTCGCGGTGGCGTACGCCAGAGCGGCGTAGGCGCGCAGCTGGCGCGGGGCCAGTGATTCGGCGGCGCGCGACGGCACCCATGCCCCGTGCTCGCGGCGGTGGTTGGTGGCGCGGATGCGGCGCACGGCCGTCTGCCCGGTGCCGCCCTGGTGGGTGCGCCGCTGGCTGGTCAGCTCCACGATGTCGTCGTTCGGGTCCGGCCGCATCAGCTGGGTCAGGGCCCGCTCGACAGTGGAGCGCGCCAGCCCGAGCAGCCCGGACAGGTAGGTGACCCCTGCCTCACAGCCGGTGTCGCGCCGGTCCAGCGCGGCGATCTTCACGTACACGGACACGGTGGCGTCGGCGTAGGCGCCAACGATGACGCGCAGGGGTACGCGGACTCGCTGAGGCAAGGGGGTCACCTCCCTTCAAGTCTGGTCGGGGTGAGGCGGGGTCAGTCGTCGATGAAGATCAGGCAGGCGAAACCGAGCCAGGTGAGGACCATGACCGCGACGCCCGTGATGGCGGCGAGTTGGCCGTCCGTGGTCATGCCGTACGTCACGCCGCCGGACGCGCCGCCCAGCAGCAGGCCTGCGAGGAAGAGGGGCACGTCACTCGCCTCCGTCGCCGCTCGCGCCATCGAGGGCAGCGGACAGGCCGTCGGCGACGGTCTTCAGCTCGTGCATCGCCTCGGTGACCGTGAGGTTCGGCGTGTGCAGCACGCGTCGGGCGTACGTCTGCCAGTGGTTCAGGCCGGCGCGCAGGCGCGCCGTCTCCAGGTAGGAGAGCTGTCCGCCCGTCAGGCGCAGCGTGGACTCGTCGAGCTCCAGCTGGCCGTCGTCGTCGAGGGTTCCGCGGGCGGTCCGCTGGAGGTGGAGGAACCGGAGCGCTTCGCGGACGTAGCTCTCCTGGCTCTCGTTGGGGATCTCCAGGGAGATGATGCGGACCTTGACGGACGCTTCCTTCTCCGTGCCCGGCGCGGGTTCGGTGCGCTCGATCGCACGGAACTCGCCGATGAACAGGCGGCCGGCGGCGGGCACGTCGTACACGGGCCGGATGTGCGGCTCCAGGGCCTCCTGCGCCGACGCGCTGACCTTGGCGTCGAACTTGAGCTGGGTCACGGGGTGGGCTCCTTGCTGGGATCGTTCAGGCGCCAGACACGGATGACGGCGCCGGGTGTGCGGAGGGTGTCTTCGCCCGTGAGCACGTACCGCTTGCCGGTGCGCACGTCGGTGACGCAGCTGTCGTCGGCGAGCACGCCGGCGTCCTTCAGCGCGTCCTGGGTGGAGCGCACGAGCTTGTCGAGGTCGGGCTTGCCGGTCGGGAAGTACGGGGCGGACGGCTTCAGCTGTCCGGCGTTGCGGCCGGAGCCGTAGTGGTGCTTGGGGCGGCGCAGGCTGAACGTGACGTCCAGCAGCACCGGGCAGGCCAGGGCCATCCATGCGTCGTCGTGGTGGAGTGCGTCGAGCGCGGCCGTCTTCACGGCTTCACGCCACGGCTTCACGGCAGCCGACGACTCGTACAGCGCGCCGGCCCGGTTCCGGGTCTTCGATCCCTGCGGGCCGGGGGTGCCGTACACGGTGAGGGTGAGCGCGGGCGTGGTCATCGGGACTCACCGCCGTTCCGGCGAGCCGCGACGCGGGCCTGCCACTCCTCTTCGGTGAGGTACTGCTTCGGCTTCGGCGCGCTCTTCCTCGGCTGCCGGGCTGCGTGCTCACGTTGGTACGCGTTCTCCGCGTCCCGGCACGGCTGGCACAGCGGCTCCTTGCGGTACCGGTGCTGGCGCGACCCGCGGTACGTACCGTGCGCGATGGGCTTGCGTTCACTGCCTCCGCGGGGACGCTTCAGCCCGATGTCCGTCATGAGCTGATCGAGTTCGGCATCGGTGAGGGGCATCACGAACCGCCCCACATGCGTCGGAAGTGCCAGCGGTCACCGCACCGGATCGGCCGGTGGTGCTGGCCCGGGAACATGCCCTTGGCCGCACGCTTGGCGTCCCTACGGCTCAGGAAGGACGCTCGCCCGCACGGCTTGCAGTAGCCCACCATCAGGTGCGCTGGGGGTCCGGAGAAGTCGCGGATGACAGTGCTCACCACGATCACCTGTCTCTCGTCGAAGGGAACGAGGGACCCGCCGCGCGCAGGCAGGGTCTTGGGGGCACAAGCGGGCCCCTCACCTGCCTTGGCTGCCGCAACGGACACTCGGGGTCCGAGGGCTGGCGTTGACGCGCGGCGGGTGGTTGGGGGCTCGCCCGGAGCAGGCAGGGTCATGGGGGCGCCTCGGAGGCGCGCCTCTCCCACCTTCGATCCCGCAGCGGCCACGCGCGTGCCTGCTGCGGGTGACGTTGACTCCGGGCGAGCGGTCGGGGACCCGTCCGGCGCAGGGGGGATCACCGGAGCAGAACGGACGTGCCCCTCCCCCGCCTTGGCTTCCGCGGCGGCTGTCTCGCCAAGAGCGGCGGCGGATGACGTGAACGCCGGACGGGTGGTCATCGCAGCTTCACCGACCTTGCGGTGAAGCCGGGCACGGGGGCGTTACGGGCGTGGTCCGCGACCTCGCGCATCGTCTCCGCCCAGGAGGGGGTGAGGTCGCGCGGGGTCTGGCCGTTGAGCGCCTTGAGGACGTCGCCGTGGACGGTGTCGAGGAACTCCGGCTCCGGCAGCGGCCCGATCCCGGTCGTGGGGTGCCAGCCGGTGAGCACGACCGGTCCGGCGTACGGCTGCACCCTGGCCCGGAAGCAGGCGAGGACGCAGGAGCCGACCTCGTTGCGCGGGTACCGCTTCTGGTCCAGGAGGCCGATGTCGTTGACCCAGCCGGCCACGGCCACGCCGGGCAGGAAGACGCGCGCCTTGCCCTCCGGGCCGATGACCGACGTCCAGTCCGGGTGGCCGTCATGGTGGGTGAGTTCGCCGTCGGGGGCGATGACCGCGTACCTCATCGCCGGCCGCCCTTCCGGGCCTTGGCCTTGATGCCCGGCCGGTTGGTGACCAGCGCGCGTGCGCCACGGAGGCTGGACGCGGGCACCCACACGCCCCAGACGAGTTCGGCCTCGTTGTCCCAGTGGGCGAAGACCATGGGCTCGTCGTGCCAGTCGCCCGTCAGACAGACGGCGGTCGGCTCTCCGTTGAACACACCGGGGACGTGGTTTGGCTGGTCCAGGGCGATGGTGCCCTCACGGCCGCCGCGGTGGGTGACGCGAGTACCCACGGGGTAGTCGGTGGCGAGCACCGCGAGTCGATCGCGGATCTGCCCCCAGTCCCAGCGGTCAGGGACGACGGTGCCCCTGATGTCGAGCGTGCGGGCGCTCATGATGCTGCCCTCTCAGTGGTGGTGGGGGTGCCGACGTAGCGGGCCGCGACGACCCAGCGGCTGCCCTTGGTGAGGTAGGCGCGGGCCTTGAAGGACCCGGCGGGCTCGTACGCGTTGAGCTCGCCACGGGGGATCAGGCGCGCGGCCCGGTACGCGGTGCCCCGGGAGCCGTAGTCACCGACGACGAGTTCGACTCCGGGCCTCGTGCGCAGTACGGCGGCGCGGTCCGCGTGGCGGCCCGCGTTCGCGAGCGCGCGGCGCTTCACGTTGCGTGCGGGCCGGGGGATCCGATGCTCTGTGATCCAGCCGTAGTCGGCCGCGATGACGCAGGCGTGGGTGATGTTGCGTGCCCGGAGGCGCGCGCAGAGGTCCACGGCGATCGCCTTGACCGTGTGCAGGCTGGTGCCGAGGTTCCTGGCTGCGCTGCCCTGGGTCTCGCCGCTGGCGAGTTCGGTGAGGACGGCGAGCTGTCGGGGCGTGAGGGGGCACGGCGGGGACGTCTTCCCGCCCGGCGCGCGTTCGCGGATGACGCGCTCGATGGCGTCCAGGGTGGCCAGGTCGTTGTCGCCGGAGGCGGCGCCCCACAGGTCTTCGATGAAGGCGGCGAGCTGTTCGGCGTCGAGGCTGCGGGCCCACGGGAACGCGAGGTGGTCATCGGCCATGACGGGCACCGCCGTCCGCCCCTTGCAGCTGTGCGATGGCCGCCTTCAGCAGCTTGATCTCGTTGCGCTGGCGGGAGACCTCGCCGACGTAGCGGGGCAGCGCCTCGCGGGCGTACTGCACGAACTGGATGACCGGCTGCTGCTGCTCACCGTCGAAGCACTCCAGGTAGGAGATGGGGCCGACGGCGTCCGGCAGGCCGTAGTCGTTGGTGTGCTGCTCCCACGGGCCGTTGGGTACGGCCGCGACGATGGCCTGGGTCTCGCGCAGGTAGTCGGGGGATATCGGCTCAGGCATGGCGGCCGGCCTCCGCGTCGAGCGCGGCGAGGACCTGGCGCAGGGACTCGCAGACGCCGCCGAACTCGCGGGCGACGGTGAAGGAGTCGGCCAGTTCCATGTCGACGGCGAGGGCCTGGCCGAGGATGTCGCGGGCGTGGGTGACGGCGATGTCGAGGGGCGGGTTGACCGGCGGCAGGGCCAGGAGCCGGTCGGCGTATGCGATGCTGGGTTGCATCGGGCCCACCTCGTTCCTTCCAACTGGTGGTTGGGCCGAGGGCTCGCCGGGTGCACGGCGGGCCCTCACTTCTGTCAGGCGGCTGCGCGGCTCTGGCGCGCGGCGGGGGCTTCGGCCGGCCGGTCCTCGATGGCGAGCAAGGTGCGCAGTCGAGCAGCGAGCTGCGCGGTGAGCCCCGACGGGGCAGCGCTGGCGATGCGGCTGGTGAAGTCGTCTTCCGACTCGCCAGGCTGGATCCGTAGTACGACCTCGCTCATGACGTCCCCGCCCTGAATTCGCGGTCGGCCTTGCAGACGCGGCACTGGGCGCGCCACACGGGGTTGCGGTGCCCGCAGCTGCACACCCACCGGCAGACGGCTTCGATCCGGGCGCGCATCAGGTCGCGCTCCGACCGGAGTTGGCGGGGGCAAGCTCGCTGCCGGCCTCGGGGAGCAGGAGGTCAGTGACCTTGCAGTCGAGGACGTCGGCGATGGCCTTGAGGTTCTTCGGAGAGAATCCCGCGCGCCGGTTCTCCACGTCGGAGAGCTGGCTGAGGCTGACCCCGGCCTGTCTCGCGAGGTCGGTGATGCTCAGACCGGCCTCGATCCGCCGACGGCGGAACTCTTTGGGGTCTTCGTTCATGTGTCCGACTGTAGAACTTTGTACGACGCGGGACAAGTACTCTGTCCGATTTACTTCTACCTGATGTGAAGGACTCGTGCACGCCCTCGCGTGACCTGCTCGCCTTCAATAAAGTTCGAGAAAGTACGAGCAACCACGAGGGGGAAGGATGAAGAAGGTGAACCAGGAGCACAGCCCGCCGGGCCACGGGGCCCTGATCAAGCTGGCTCGCGAGGCGCAGGGCATCAGCCCGGAAGTCGCGGCCAGCCGCATGCCGTACAAGTTCTCTGGTTCGAGCTGGCGGAACATCGAAGCCGGCTACCGCGGCGCCGGCGACAAGCGCATCGCAGTGCCCGGCAAACCCTCCACGCTGGCGCAGATGGCACACACCGTCGGGGTGAGCGCCGACCGGCTGGCAGAGCACAACCAGGAGGCCGCTGAGATCCTGCGAGAGATCGAGCGCCAAGAGACGCAGCAGCAACCGGCCATGCCGGAAGCCCTGCGCGCAGCACCACCCCACGTACGCCGCATGATTGACGCCGCGTTGGAAGACGTCGACCCCGAGGACCGGGCCGAGCTACTGCGCGAGCTGGCTGTCGACTACGAGGCCGTCCAGCGGCGACGCAACCGCAATACCGGACAATCCAACCGACCCCGTAACGCGGGATAAACCCCCTGGCCAACGCTTAGTCACGAAACAGTCACGTTCCACGTGAATATGCGTTACGACAACCCACATCGGACGCACGATCGATTCCTCGTACAACTTGCAACAAGGCAACACTCCGCGCGCACAAGCAACAGGGGACGTGACGTGCCATGACATGGCTCATCGTCGCGGGTGCGCTCGGCGCAATCATCATCACTGGGGGTCTGTTCTTGCGGCGTCTCCTCGGTGAACTGATCGCACTGCGCGGCCAGCTCACCGAGATGAGGCGACAGATCACAGGGATCGACAGGGAAACACGCGCCCAGCGAGCCCACGTGAACATACTGAGAGAGATGCTCGCCGACGACGGCGACACTCACGACAACAACGACAGCAGCCCGCCCCCACAGGCCGCCGTCGCCCACGGAAACGATCCTGCGCCCGACCCAGCCGGCCGGCACCCGATCCGGCGTAAGCGCCACTTGGGTCTCTTCCTCGGTGGGGTGGCCGCTGCCATGGCGACCTTCAGCGGGGTCGCCCGCGAGATCGCTGCCACCCATCGCATCCAGCTCGTCGGCACGGTCACCGGAGCCGCCGTCGCCGCGGCAACCGTCACCGTCATCACGGTGCAGCCGTGGACGGACAGCACCGACTACGAGCCGCCATCTGCCGCCCCGTCAGCCAGTGCTCCCCCCACGCCGGCGCCGCCGGGCACGCAGCCACCACCGACACCTGCGCCACCCACTCGTGGCGCCTCGCCGTCGACGGCCGCACAGGATTCCAGCGGCAGCCCATCGCCATCCCCGACTCGGGGCTCTCCGTCGCCCAGGGCCAGCCCCGAGTCCACCGACGTTCCGATCGTCCAGGCCGGTGACGAGCCGTCGGCGACCGCTGCCTCACCGGCCGCGTCTGACGGTGTACCCGGCAACACCGGCGGCACGTCCGGCGAGTCGCCGCCCACAGGCAGTCCGGGCCCGTCGCCTGAGCAGCCGCGGCCGCCCGTGGACCCGCCGACGGAGCCGCCTCCCGTAGCAGAGGAGTCGGCCGACTCGGGGCTGTGCCTGGATCTGTCGCTGGTCCCGCTGCTCGATGCGGACGCCTGCCTGCTGGGCTGAACCCGACGCTCCGCTGCCGACAGGGCCACCTGGCCGGCAGCGGAGCATTCGTGTCCGGGGCCCGTCAGTCGTCCACATCCAGGTGCCAGGCGAGCCGCTCAGCCACCGGGGTGGGCTTCCTGCCGGGGGCCCGCATGACGCGTACCTCACCCAACACCTCCGGGGTCAGCAGCACCGCGACGATGGCGCGCTGCTTCTCGATGCTGGTCTCTTTCCACCAGGCGACGACATCCTTGATCGGCTCGTCGGGCAGCAGTGCGGCGAGCGGCGCGGGTGTCGTCAGCTTGGACAGCTTGGCGTCCTGGACCGCGATGTCTGCCTCCAGTTCCTCCATGTCCTTGGTGCGCTGGATCCGCGCCCGGGCGGTCTTCGGTGTCGGAGCCTTCTCCAACAGCTCCAGCTCCGCGTTCAGCCGGTCCAACTCCGCCTGGACGATCCGCTCCTGCCCGCTGTTGTCGGGGCGTCGTCGCAGCGCGGCGTGCCGCACAGGGTCGGACAGGTACTTGAGGATCACACCCAGAACGGGCGGCAGGCGTCTGCCGGTGTCCGGGTCGAAACGGTCCAGGTCGCCGATGATGACCCGGTCCACTGCTTCCTTCTCGATCCACACGTGGCCGCACGATCTGCCCTGATAACCCGTCTTAGGGCGCTTCTTCCAGCCGGGCATCACCTTCATCGGACCGCGGCACACACCGCAGCGCAACGTCATCGACAGCGCGTGCCGGACACCCTCACCCATGTACGTGCGGCGGGACGGATCCCCCAGGATCTTCTGGACACGGTTGAACAGCGCCTCGGAGACGATCGGCGTGAAGCCGGACCACTTCACAGGAACGATCTTGCCGTTGTGCTTGCGCAGACCTGCGTACACCGGACGCACCAGCATCGACCGCATTGTCTGCGAGCTGAACCGGATACCGGGCACCACTTCGCCGTCGATCCGCTGCTCCCGACTGACGATGCCACGCACCTCCCACTCCTTCGAGATCGCGTACATCGCCTCGGGCATCAGTCCGCCGTCGTCGCGCGACTGGTTCGTGTACAGCGGCGGGACGCTCTCGCCGTCGACCATGCCCCACTGGTTGTCCTCCACCCCCGCCACGCGGACGAACAGCTCCGCCATCAATGGCCCCTCCGTGTCATCCGGATACTGGGCCACCGGGCGGGGCCGGCGGTCGACGACCTCGTAGTCACGCTTGTAGCCGAACGCGATCTGTCCTTGGGGGCGGCCCTCACGGGCAGCTGAGTTCAGCCCGCGCAGGGTCCGCTTGGACAGGCGGCGCACTTCGCGTTCAGCGTCGGCAATACCCGCGATCAGCTCGTGCCGGTCGTTGTAGTTCTGCGGGTTGTAGGTTCGCTCGTGGCTGGTGATGTGGATGTAGTAGCCGCGGACCTCGCACAAGTCGACGATCTCCACACCGCGGCCGGTCTCGCGGGCGAGGCGGGCGATCTCCCACAGCACCAGGACGTCTCCGCCCTGGCCGAACTCGCCGGAGCGGAGATCGTCGACCATCTTCTCGAAGTCGTCGCGTACCTTGCGCGCGAACTTCGAGGCGGACCCGGTGTCCTGGTACGGCTCGCCCCACGTCCAGGGCCCGTGCTCCTGCTCTGCTTCCAGGTTGTCGGTGTGCTGGTCGCTGATGCTGCGTGTGCTGCGTCCCTTCCCCTTGGACACGCGCAGGTACTCGCGCCCTACCCGCGCGGCCGTCAGCGCTGCGCGCTGCTGGACCGGTGTCAGCGTCGTCACGATCCCCTCCCCCTGTCTTAGGAGTCATACTCTACGACTAAGTCAGTTCCTGGGTCCCACCGCGGACGGACGGCCCGGTCACCGAGTACCAGATCCACCTGGACGGCCGTCCGGCGACCTCCCTGGTCTACGGCGCCGAAGCGCCGCGCGACCTGGCCGAGTACAGCTTCTACGCGGGCCGGAAGGCCGGTGTCACGCACCGGGTGCGGATCCGGGCCAGGCTGGCCGACGGCACCTGGGGCGGCTTCTCGGAGGAACGGAAGGTGACGGTGGGCGCGGGCGGCTGACGTACGTCCGGCTCAGACCGGGCGAGTTCAGAGGCCGTCAGAAGCCCGCCCCGACGGAGGCTTGCGGATCTCCAGCGGGGCGGGCACTTGAGAGCCCGCAGCCGCACATATGACGAACCATCACGAAAAGCACCAGGGCTGGCGCTGACATCTGTACATGCACCCTCCACTCTTGTCGATTGCCTAGTGGTCACCCGGACCGGATCATCGAAGGGCGCCGGGCGCTGGGCGCACGCATCGCGGACCTGCGCACCGCCGCGCACTACACCCAGGAGTCCTTCTGCGAGGCCACCAGGCTTGGCCGACGCAACCTCCAGCGGATCGAACGGGGGGGAGCGGACAGACGGGGCCGTACAAGGGGCCGTCAGACCTGGGGCCAGGTCACCCTCTGCTCCTCGGGAGTGATCGTGACCTCGAAACGGTCCAGGGCCGGGGATCCATCGGCCTGCCAGCGCAGCAGGTGATCCTCCACCGCGTCCCACAGTTGCACGGGCCCGCCCTGCCGGACGGTCCACCGCTCGCCGCCTCGGGAGAGCGCCGCCCAGGCGCCGTCCTCCACGTCGACGAGGACGTGCTGAGCCGTGTCCGCCAGCGTGAGACTGAGACGCTGCACGCGCGGCGCCGCGAGCTGGGCAACAAACCGCGCGTCCCAGTCGTCCAGGAGATCAGCCCCGAGCCGGGCCGGCCGCTCATCGCCGGAGTCGAAGTCGGGCAGCATCCCGAGCGGCGGGGGGAGCTGGGGCCGGGCCAGCATGAAGGAGACCCGCCCTCCGAGCAGGCGGCCCCGGGCGGTGCCATCGTGACCGACGGTCAGCCTCGCCAGCTCCGAGGCGTGCATCCAGCCGCAGAGGGTGGCGAGGATGGTGCCGCCCGGCTTGGTCTGCTCGATCCAGGGGTGCGGCAACTCCCGCACGCCGCACGTCGCGATGACCCGGTCGTACGGGGCGCCGTCCTTGTGTCCGGCCAGGCCATCAGCGACGACCAGCTCCGGGAAGTAGCCGCAGGCGCCCAGGCCGACACTGGCACGCCCGGACACCCCGGCGTCCACCTCCACGGACGTCACCCAGTCGTCCCCGAGCCGGTGGCAGAGCAGGCCGGTGGAGTAGCCAGTCCCGGTGCCGATCTCCAGGACCCGGTCGCCGTCCTCCACCCGGAGGTCATCCAGCATGCGCACGACCAGGCTCGGCAGGGTGCTGGAGGAGGTGGGCTCTCGCAGGATCTCACCGCGGATGTCGGCCGGAACGATGCTGCCTGCGATCTGGGTGACCAGCGACTCATCCGCGTAGCAGTGTTCCAGCCAGCCTTCCCGGCCGGCCGGCACCGGCCGCCAGGCGTCACCGAAGCGCCGGAAGAAGCCACCGCGCAGGAACTCGTGCCGGGGCACGGCTTCGACGGCCGCGCGCCACGGCTCGGTGCGCAGGGCACCGTCCTCGGCGAGCTGTGCGGCCAGGGCCTGACGCAGAGCGGCGGAGTCCATGACGGTCATCAGCGGCTCTTCCTTTCCAGGAGGTCGGCCATGGCCGTGAGCATTGGCAGGCCGGTCTCGTGCTCCAGCCAGTACCACTGGCCGGAGGGATTGCACTCCAGGAACCACCATCGGGCCTGGTGGTCGACGGCGAAGTCGAAAGCGCCGAAGACGAGACCGAAGTGGGACAGGTATGCGTACAGAGATCCGGTGATGCCATGCGGCAGGGGAACCACCGAGTAGGAGAGGCGGCTGTAGTCGGTGCGCCAGTCCAGCAGGTCCGAGTCGATGCGGACCGCGAAGACCTGGTCACCGATGACGGTCACCCGTACGTCCGCGACCTTGTCGACACGCTGCTGGAACAGGTGGGCCGTGCCGCCAACGGCCTCGTCGATGTCGTCGACCGCGACCTCAGCGACCTCCACGGTGGATGAGACGCCGTCGATGCGGTACAGCGGCGCCGACAGTGGCTTGTAGATGACGGGGCCGTGCCGCTTGATGAAGGCCCGAGCCGTGTCCGGGTCGCTGGTGATGGTCGTCGGTGGCAGAAGGAAGCCCGCGCTCGCGGCGGCGGCGAGACCGGACGGTTTGAATTCCGCGTTGCCGATGCCGTGGGGGTGGTTGACGTATCGGCAGCCCGGCAGCGAAGCCAGTACGCCACCGAGTCCGTAGCGGGCCTGCGCGACAGCGAACCGGGCGTCCTGCTCCTCCAGGTGCGGGAACGCGAAGCCGGAGGGCCGGCGGTAGTACAGGGACCGGACCGTGGAGAGGTCGGCGGTCCGGGACGGCGTGGACAGTGTGCCCTCCACACCGTTCGACGTGATCGTGGCCGCGACAGACAGGGCGTGGGGGAAGTCCCCCGAGTCGAGCCGCACGACCGGGACAGCCCGGTCGTGCAGCTCGCTGATCACCATGTCGGCCGTGGGGTCGTCCAGGTTGGTGACGACCAGCACCGGGCCGGCACCGGTCACTGGTCGGTGTCGTTCCCGGTGTCGCTGTCCTGCGTAGAGCCGTTGCCATCAGGGCTGGTGCCCGTGGTCGGCTGGGTACCGGTGCTGGTGCCGTGCCCGCCCATCTCCATCAGCTGGCCGCTGGCGCCGAAGTACCGGGTGGTCTGGGTCGTCGGATCCAGGACGGCCCGGGCGTAGCCGGGGGCAGGGGACGGGTAGGGCGCCATGCGGCGCACCCCCCACGGGGTCGGGGTGACTGCGCCGGAGGGCAGCGGCGTCCCGGTGGGGAGCCGGTCAGAGTGAGCAAACAACGGATCTTCCTCTCTCGTCGTCCAGTGGAACCGCCCCGGGGCTCGACCTGTCCAGGGTTGGGCCGGGGCGGGGCTGTGGGACCCGCCCCGCCAGCGGCTTGCGTTCCGCTGACGGGACGGGCGCTCATCGGGTGCGACCCTGACCCGGCGGTCGCCCGGGGCCCCGTACGCCGGGGCAGGCGGGGCGGTCAGCCGCCCTGGGGGAAGACCCGCACGAGCAGAATGCGGGCCAAGACGCGGACGGCCACCGGGTGCATCTCCAACCGGTCGGCGTGAGCGCGGTGCGCCCACACGTTCCAGCCGGGCCCGGAGTTGCCGGCCTCCTGCGCGACCAGGACTGCGTCATCCGGGTCCGTGATCGGCTCGTCGCACTGTCGGCAGACGCGCAGATGGGGAGTCACCGGGGCTCGCCGCTCATGCTCTCGTGGTGGTCACAGAGCGCGGTGAGGACGCGGGCCAGGCGCCGGGCGTAGGCGAGCGGCCCACCGGGGCGCGGCAGCGGCTCCGCCTGGAGCTTGCGGCGGGCCTCGCCGACGCAGGCGAGCGTGCAGTACCGCGCGATGCTGTCCGGCTCCCCCGCCGCGTCCTCCACGACCGGGATCAGCCGTTCCAAGTGGCCGCGCAGGTCCTTGATCGCCGCCGTTGCCGCGTCCTCCGCCTCCAGCTCTGCGGGGCTCCCACCGTCGGGAAGGAGGACGGCGCGCACGGTCTTGCGCATGGCCTCCAGGTCGACGGGAACGGTCGCCTTGCTCTTCTCGATGGCGCTCACCGGGTCGCCGCCCGTTCGGCACGGTGGCGCGGGCACTTGCAGGGCGGGTAGGCGTCGTTCTTCGGCGGCAGCTTCTTCCTGCCCCCGACGTTCACCGTGCCGCGGTCCTCGGTGACCGCGCCGGCCTGGTTCACCCGGTAGACGTGCAGGGTCATCTTGACGCCGGGCTTTCGCGGGGCTGTAGCGTTCGTCATGTCGACGCTCCTTCGCAGCGTTGGCCGGCCCCGGAGTCGTTTGCGCGGCTGCCGGGGCGCACCAAGTGACGACTGCTGGGGCGCGGCTGCGAAGGTCTGCTGTTCGGAACGTTCCAGCGGTGGGCCATCGCGCCGTCCTCACACCGTCGTTGACTTGGTGTGAGTACAGCGTGACCCTCCGGGAAGGGCGGAACGCTCACAGATCTGTGAGTGCCTGTGAGCGTCCTACAGGCCGACCCAGGCGGCCATGTGGGTGAGAGTGTCGGGCGTCCGGCGGGACAGATGCACGAGGCCCGTGATCGTCTCCCGCGCTGCAGGGTGGTATCGGGTCTGCTCGGGCGCCAGCCGCCGCGCTTCGACCAGCGATTTCAGTGCGCCGTCGGTGTGCCCGGTCTCCACTTCGCTGCGGGCCTGGTCGATCAGGAAGTGCGCCCGGCGGGACGTCGCCAGCTGCGTCGGCAGCTTGATCTTCCGCGCCTGGTTGAGCGCGTCGTCGTACCGGCGCATCTCGACTGCGGCAGACATCTTGTGCAGCGCCACGTTGGCCGGCCCGAAACTGAGCCAGTGCACATCGCTGGCGTCACCGATGCGCTTGGCGATCCGGCGGGCCTCCCCGATGTGCAGGTCCACGGCCGCCTGGTCCGCTGCCCGCGCGGAGAGCACCGACGCGCCCAAGTGCAGCTGACCGGTGACCGCCAAGGTCTCGCGCGTCTCTTCCGCCCGGCCGACGATGCTGTGCCCGGTGGCGACCAGGCGCTTGCCGATCCGGTACTCGCCCTCACGGAAGTAGGTCAACGCGCGCATGTACTGGCGGACCGCGGCCAGGCACGGATCGGAGGCGCGCTGCGCCGCCCAGTCCATGCGGTCCAGCGCCACGGATGAGAGGTCGTAGTACCCGAGCTTGATGCTGATGTCGTGTGCGGTGCGGTACGTCGACGCCAGGGCCTGCCACAGCTCGGTGGACGGCGACGACCAGGCGGCGTGCGTCAGTTCCGCGATGAGGCCCGGCAGCTTCCGGGCGGCGCTCCGCAGGCGCGTCGCGCGCACGTCCGCGCACATCCGGTCCGCGCCGGCAATGAGCTCGTCATTCGGCCTCACGGTCAAGTCCGGGTTCGGCCCGAGGTCGTAAAGGTCCAGGGCTTCGCGGATGGGGCGCACCAGTTCGGCGAGCCTGTCACGCTGCAATTCGGACACGTACGGCTGGCCCGTCAGGACCGTCACGTCGATGGTCAGGGCGTGGGCTACGGCCGCAACGAAGTCGGCCGTCGCGGGGCGGGCCGCGCATTCCACCTGATTGAGCAGGCTGTAGGAGTACGGAAGCAGATCGGCGAGCTGGCGTTGCGTCAGCCTGGCCAGTCTGCGCTGTTCCTTGATGCGGGCGCCCGTGTGGTTGTCGTCCAGTGAGTGCATACTGGTCTCCGCTCTAAGCAGCCACTGGGAACAGTACCCCCGCCTGTCGGGCTGGTGCACCACTTGCGCCCCCGACTCATCCGTGAGCGGGGGCGGTTGTGTGTGATCCGATAGGCCGCATGACCACACCCGTCCTGTACCTGTTCGGCTCCGCTGCCCCGCCCGTGTTCGACATCGCCGACGTCGTCACAGACGCGCAGAACCGCGGCTTCGACATCTGCCTCGGGCTCACGCCGACCGCCGCGCACTGGCTCGCGCCACAGCTCACCGAGCTGGCGCGGCTCACCGGCCACCCGGTCCGCAGCGAGTACAAGATGCCAGGCACGCCGGACGTCTGGCCGAAGGCAGACGTCATTGCGGTCGCGCCGGCCACGTTCAACACGGTGAACGCGTGGGCCCTCGGCCTGACCCACGACTTCGTGATTGGCGTCGTCGCCGAAGGCATCGGCAAGCAGATCCCCACGGTGACCATGCCCTGCGTCAACGCCGCGTACGTCCAGCACCGCCAGTTCGAACGCAGCATCAGCGAGCTGCGAGAGATGGGCGTACGAGTCCTCTACGGTGAGGACGGCTTCCAGCCGAACCAGCCGGGCCAGGGCAAGCCCAGCGAGTATCCATGGCATCTGGTCCTCGATGCCGTGCAGGAGATCACCCGCGGCTGATGTCGCACGAGCACGTGATTGAGCCCCCGCTGAGGGGCACACGGCGGGGGCAGCGGCGCCACGCCCACCTGGGAAGCGACACGGGGCACCAGGCCACCGCCCCCGGGAGGTGCCGGACCCTTGCGGAGGGCACCGGTGAGGCGGTGGGGCGACCGCAATGCGCCACCGTGGCGGGAAAGTACAAGACCCGGACACGCGAAAGTCCCCGCCGCCCGAGGGCGGCGGGGGCATCGATCAGAAGACGCCGTGAGACGTCTACAAACGGTCAGGTCAGGAACAGGGCGATCACCGCAGCAACCACTGCGGCAACCGCGGTGAGCGCGCCGATCTGCGCGAGGGGCCAGCGCCCCTTGTTCAGCTCGTCGATCTGCTTCTGGAGATCCTCGATCTCCTTGTGCATGTCGACGCGCAGCTGGCGGACGCCGGCGTCGGTGCGGTTCGGTCGCTCCACGAGGATGCTCTACTGCCACGTTGGTCGTCGGGTCCGGAGCGGCGGTCATGCCGAGTCCGCCGGCTTCCGGTTCGGGACCCACCACGTGATGCCGAGCGCCCCGAGCATGGCCAGGACTACGGTGAGGCCCTCCCCCGTCGTCAGCGTGCCGTCCTGCACGGCGGTGCCGGCCGCGGCGCGCCGGCGACGGCGGCCTTCCGGCTAGCGCGAGATGCTCATGACGCCTCCCAGTACAGGCCGCGCACCTTGACGTCCCCGACCTCAATGGGGGCTTGGTCGCTGGAGTCGGCCGGGTAGTAGATGAACTCGAAGCGGAGCCGCTCGTTGGCGACGATCGAACCGCTGTTGGAGAAGTCCGGGAACGAGCTGCCGTCGGTGCCGACGCGTTCGACGGTCGGTGCGTTCCAACGGGAGCCGTCCGGACGCAGGTGGTAGAAGCGACCCTGGAGCGTGGAGCCCGGCAGGACGGCCACCTGGACGAAGGCCGTGGCCTGGTAGTGGGACGCCCCGGTCAGCAGGTCGGCGCCTTCGACGCTGAGGGTCTTCCACTTCCGGGGCGTGATCTGCTGGGCGTCGGCGTTGTGCCGACTGAGCGCTCGCGGCATGTCGTCCTCCTCGGGATCGCCGGGGTTCCAGCCGGCGGGGTGGGTGAGGCGTTCTTCGACCCGGGCGCGCATCGACGTCATCGTGAAGCCGCGCGGGTCGACCTTTCCGGGCTGCCACTCCAGGTGGCCGATCACCGAGCGTTCGTTCCAGCCGTGGTGCCGGCAGACCGCGGCGGCCGCGCGCTCGATCGCGTCCAACTGCGCCGCCGGCCAGGGGTCGTCGCCGTCGCCCAGGTTTTCGCACTCGAAGCCGTAGAAGTGCCGGTTTCCGTCGGTGTTCGACTCGTTGTCCGCCGGTAGTGGAGTCTCGTTGATGACGGCGCGCAGGACGTCGTCGTCGCCCAGGCCGGCGTGGTTGGCGCGGCCGTAGCCGACCAGGTGCACGCGGCCGTCCTTGGTGATGACGCCGTGGCACAGGGGGCCGGGCAGACCCTCGTAGCCCTTGCGGCAGATCTCCACCGTTCGGGCGCTGCCCTTGGTCACGGTGTGATGGATCATCACGCCGTTGACGGGTCCGAAGGGGCCCTTGTGGTTGCGGTTGTGGTTTCGCCAGTCGTCGACTTCGACGACGACCAGGCCCTCGTCGCGGAGCGCCTGGAGGAAACTGCCGGCGGTCATGGGGTTGGCCATCACACACGCTCCGGCCAGGACCAGGTGCCGGGCTGGTCACCCGGGAGACGGGAGGTCGCCCACACGGGCGGGTCCTGTCCATCCAGGAGTACGCGGAGGTTGACCGCGTCGTCGGGGCTGCCGGACCGGACGCGGATGACTACGGCCGGGTACTGCTGCCCGGCCTCCACGTAGTTGCCGGTCAGGCCGGACTGCACGCGCTGGTGGGCGATGTGCCGGGCGTCGTCCTCGCTGAGCCGGTACATCACAGTGCGGCCCGGGCTGGGTGGCTGGGGCATGGTCAGCCTCCGATCAGGATGCGAAGTGGTCGTGCCTCACAGCACGGTGATCGTGTCGGCCTTGCGGATGATGGACTCGCCGGGCCGGTATCGACGCCCTCGGTCTGTACGAGGATCCACCGCTGGCAGGTGCCGGCCGCGAGCGCCTCGTCCGCGCCGACGGCCGGGCCGATCAGGGCGACGACAGACGCCGACCGCGGTGGCCTGCGTCGGCCCGCCCCGCGTGAACGTCAGCGCGTTGGACGTGTACTCGGTCGCGGTGCTGTACAGCTCAACCGGCATGTCAGGGCTCCCTCTCCAGGATGGTCTCCGCCACGTCGGGGCTGAGGATCGTGGCGCCGACACGAGCGCTGCTGTGTGGGTCGGCCCGACCCGCACGGTGACGTCTTCCGCACTGGACTCGAAATGCCCGGCGGCTGCGAGGCCTACGCCTCCGATGACGCCGGCGAGGCTCGTGCGGCTGACAATCCGGCCAGTGCCGGAGGCTTGCGGTCCACCGACCACCAGCGCCCCGGAAGCGGCCGACGACAGGTCGCCTCCGAGCTGCGCGCCGGCTCCCCCGAGGGCGGCGTTGAGACTGTCGGACAGGGTGACACCGGGTCCGCCAGCTGTGCCACCGGCGACTCCAGTACGCCGCCCACCGGTCCCGCACGCTCTTCGACAGCCCCGCCGGAGGCGCCGGCCGCTCCGGAACGCCGGCGTTCTCGGGGATGGCCTCCAGGTCCTGCGCTCGGTTACGGCGCTGCCGCTTCTCCGGGACCTTCGGTGCCAGCCCTCTTCCCGCCATGCGGATCCCCCTCCTGGGACATGGGGAAGGCGTTGGCCCCGGCTACCTGTGCGTGGATCTGTCCGTCCCGCCGTTGCTGGACAGCGACGTCTGTCTCCTGGGCTGAACGCTGATGCGCCGCGGGGGGGGGGGGGGCGCGCGCGCCGCCGGGCGCGCCCCCCGCCCCGCCCGCCCCCCCCCCCCCCCCCGCGCCGCAATCGTGCAGGGGCCCCTCAGTCCACGTCCATGTGCCAGCCGAGCCGCTCAGCCACGGGGGTGGGCTTCCTCCCTGGTGCCTGCATGACGCGTACCTCGCCCAGCACCTCCGGAGTCAGCAGCACCGCGACGATGGCGCGCTGCTTCTCGATGCTGGTCTCTTCGATCCACCTGGACGGCCGTCCGGCGACCTCCCTGGTCTACGGTGCCGAAGCGCCGCGCGACCTGGCCGAGTACAGCTTCTACGCGGGACGGGAGGCCGGTGTCACGCACCGGGTGCGGATCCGGGCCAGGCTGGCCGACGGCACCTGGGGCGGCTTCTCGCAGGAACGGAAGGTGACGTTGGGCGCGGGCGGCTGACGCGCCGCCCGGCTCGGACCGGCAGACCGTCACCTGGGCGGTCGCGCTCGGCATGCGGGTGCGGCCGCCGCGCTGTTGGCTGCCACTGAGGGGGCACGGGCGTTCCCGATCTCGGCGGCGCAAGGGATGTACCGCCGACCGTGCCGCCGGAGGGCAGTCCACATGCGCATCTCTTCGCCACTTCTCCGCTCCGGCCTGACCGTGGCAGCCGCCGCCGCGCTGCCCGTCGCCCCGGCCGCCGGCCCGGCTCTCGCGGGGCCGGGCATCTCGGTGAGCACCACCGGGACCACGGTGTCGGTCACCACCACGGCCTGCGCCCAGCTCAACGGCAGTTGGGGCACCGCCTCGCTGCTCACCAGCAGCCAGCGCGACTTCGCGCAGGGGCGGCAGGTGGCGCTGTCCGGCACCAGCTCGGGGCAGTCGGCGGCCTGGTCGGGCATCTCGCCGGGCACCTACACGGTGATCGTCATGTGCTCGAACAACAGCACCGCGGGCACCCAGACGGTCATCGTCTCCGCGGCGCCCTCCCCGTCGCCGAGCCGCTCGGCCACTCCCTCGCCGTCCGCGTCGCCACTCGGTGTCTTGGGCGGTCTGGGCGGGGCGGTCCAGGACTACGGCACGGTGACCCTGGTGGCGGGCGGCGCGCTGGTGGGCGCCGGCGTCATCGGCGGGGCCTGGTTCCTGCGCCGCCGCTCGAAGCCCTACAGGTTCTGAGCCCTGCCGCTTCCACGCCCTACCGGTCCTGCGCCCCGGGCCCGTCGGCGGGCAGCTCGGCGAACTCCGCCAGCGCGTGCCTGAGCCACCCCGTCCAGAAGGTCTCCAGGTCGATGCCGGCCCGCAGCACCAGGTGCCGCAGCCGGTCCTCCGCGCTGTCCCTGCCGGGCGGGAAGTCCCGCTCCTCGATCTCCTGGTACTCCGCCAACTGCCGCTCGTGCAGATCCAGATGGCGGCGCAGGTCCTCCTCGACGCCGGCGGTGCCGACCACCGCGGCGGCCCGCAGGCGCAGCAGCATCGTGTCCCGCAGGGGCTTGGGGTCCTGGGGTGCGGCGGTCCAGCGGGCCAGTTCGGCGCGGCCCGCGGGCAGCACCTCGTAGGACTTCTTCTGCCCGCGGGCAGGCTGCCGGCCGGGCAGCTCGCGGATCAGGCCCTCGCCCTCCAGCTTTCCCAGCTCGCGATAGATCTGCTGGTGCGTCGCCGACCAGAAGTAGCCGATCGACCGGTCGAACCGGCGGGTCAGCTCCAGCCCGGACGACGGCTTTTCGACCAGGGCGGTGAGGATCGCGTGCGGGAGGGACATGCGCTCATCCTAGGGACGCCGCGGGCCGCCGCGGGCCGCCCGGACGGCGCTACAGCGCCGCCGCCAGTTCGGTGCCCTGCTTGATGGCGCGCTTGGCGTCCAGCTCGGCGGCCACGTCGGCGCCGCCGATCAGGTGCGCGCTGTGCCCGGCGGCCACCAGGTCGTCGTACAGGCCGCGGCTGGGCTCCTGGCCGGTGCAGAGTACGACCGTGTCGACCTCCAGGACCGTGGACTCGTCGCCGATGGTGACGTGCAGTCCGGCGTCGTCGATCCGGTCGTAGCGCACGCCCGGGACCATCGTGACGCCGCGCTGCCTCAGCTCGGTGCGGTGGATCCAGCCGGTGGTCTTCCCGAGCCCGGCGCCGACCTTGGAGGTCTTGCGCTGGAGCAGGTGGACGGCGCGCGGCGGCGCGGGGCGTTCGGGCGCGGCGAGGCCCCCGGGTGAGCCGTAGTCCATGTCGACGCCCCAGAGGCGGAAGTACGTCGACGGGTCCTCGTGCGCCTTGTCGCCGCCGTCGGTGAGGTACTCGGCGACGTCGAAGCCGATGCCCCCGGCGCCGAGGACGGCGACGCGGTCGCCGACGGGGGCGCCGTCGCGGAGCACGTCGAGGTAGCCGACGACGCTCGGGTGGTCGATGCCGGGGATGTCCGGGGTGCGGGGCGTGACGCCGGTGGCGACGACGACCTCGTCGTGGCCGGTGAGGTCGCCGGCCACGACCCTGGTGTTGAGGCGTACGTCGACGCCGTGCGCGGCCAGTTGGGTACGGAAGTAGCGCAGCGTCTCGTCGAACTCCTGCTTGCCGGGGACCTTGCGGGCCACGTTGAGCTGGCCGCCGATCTCGTCGGCGGCGTCGTAGAGGGTCACGTCGTGACCGCGTTCGGCGGCGCTCACCGCGCAGGCCAGGCCGGCCGGTCCGGCGCCGACGACCGCGACGCGTTTGCGGCGCCGGGTCGGGGTGAGGACCAGCTCGGTCTCGTGGCAGGCGCGGGGGTTGACCAGGCAGGAGGTGATCTGCCCGCTGAAGGTGTGGTCCAGGCAGGCCTGGTTGCAGCCGATGCAGGTGTTGATGGCCTCGGGGCGGCCGGCGGCGGCCTTGGCGACGAAGTCGGGGTCGGCGAGCATCGGGCGGGCCATCGAGACCATGTCGGCGGTGCCCTCGGCGAGCAACCGCTCGGCGACTTCGGGGGTGTTGATGCGGTTGGTGGTGACGAGCGGCACCGTCACCTCGCCCATCAGGCGCCGGGTCACCCAGGCGTAGGCACCGCGCGGCACGGAGGTGGCGATGGTGGGGATGCGGGCCTCGTGCCAGCCGATGCCGGTGTTGATGATGGTCGCTCCGGCTGCCTCGACGGCCTTGGCCAGGGTGACCACCTCGTCGAGGGTGGAGCCGCCGGGCACCAGGTCGAGCATGGACAGGCGGTAGACGACGATGAAGTCCTCGCCGACCGCCTCGCGCACCCGCCGGACGATCTCGACGGGGAAACGTGTCCGGTTCTCGTACGAGCCGCCCCAGCGGTCGGTGCGGTGGTTGGTCCGCGCGGCGATGAACTCGTTGATCAGGTAGCCCTCGGAGCCCATGATCTCGACGCCGTCGTACCCGGCCCCGCGCGCCAGCCGGGCGGCGCGGACGTAGTCGTCGATGGTGCGCTCGATCTCGGCGTCGGTCAGCTCGCGGGGCACGTGCGGGCTGATCGGGGCCTGGAGCGCGCTCGGGGCGACCAGGTCGGCGTGGTAGGCGTAGCGGCCGAAGTGCAGGATCTGCAGGGCGATGCGGCCGCCCTCGCGGTGCACGGCGTCGGTGACGACGCGGTGCTGCCCGGCCTCGTCGTCGGTGGTGAGCCTGGCGCCGCCGGGGTAGGGGCGGCCCTCGTCGTTGGGGGCGATGCCGCCGGTGACGATCAGGCCCACTCCCCCGCGGGCCCGGGCGGCGTAGAAGGCGGCCATGCGCTCGAAGCCGTTCTCGGCCTCCTCCAGGCCGACGTGCATGGAGCCCATCAGGACCCGGTTGGGGAGCGTCGTGAAGCCCAGGTCGAGCGGGCTCAGCAGGTGGGGGTAGCGGCTCATCGGGGCCTCCGTGCGCGGTGTGGTGCCTCCGTTGTAGAGGACCGCCGCCTCTTTGTGCAACGCGGTGGGCAAAGAAGGGGGGGGCCCCCCCACCCCCCCCCCCCCGGGGCCCGGGGGCGGAGGGC
>NZ_JBHXNW010000014.1:0-30399 GCF_042717365.1 Streptomyces sp. NPDC058534 | reverse complement strand
GGGTGTGCTCTGTGTGGGGCGGGTGTGGGCGGTGGGGGGGCCTGTTGTGTGCGCGCCCTTTTATTTTGTTCCTCTTGTGTCAACCCAAAGAGGCGGCGCACACCACACCGCCGCACCGGCGGGTCCCGGTCGGCTCAGCGGCTCTCCAGCCGTACGTGCAGCTCGCGCTCCTGGTCCCCGGAGGCCGTGCTCAGGTCGCGCACGGTGAACAGGGAGTCCAGGGTGGTGCGGAACCTCTCGATCGCCCAGTAGCCGCCCTGCACGTCGGCCTCCACGGACTCCCGGAGGCGGGCGGGGTCGCACTCGCCCCGGTGCGCGTCGGCCACGTCGAAGGTGCCGAGCCACACGGTCGGGCGGACCTCGTGGTACTCCCGGGTCACGTCGCCCGCGTGCCGGTCCGACGCGTAGCACGCGCACAGCGCGTCGAACACGGTCCGGGCGTCCTCCTTGCTGCACCCGCTCAGCTCCACGGAGACGGATTCCGGATGCAGTCGCTCAGCGTCCATCGTGATCGCTCCTCTCGCGGCCATACCACCAGAAAAGCACCACCTGGTGCCGAGCACTACCGGGTGAAGCGGTAGGTCTTGCTGTCGGTCAGCACGCAGAATCCCGGCGAGACGACGATCACGCGCAGGGTGCCGGTGCGGCGGTCGTAGTCGATGCCCTCCGTCTCGAAGTCGCCGGAGCAGGCGCTGCGCAGGGGCAGCTGCCGCAGGGCGGTGACGTGGCCGGTGACGTCCGCGGTGCCGTTGGGCGCGGCGGACAGGTCGATCCGCAGCAGGGGTTTGGTGATGCCGAAGAGGGTGCCCGCCGGGTCGTCCGAGGAGCACAGCAGGGTGGTCGCGTCGAGGAAGTCGCAGCCCTGGACGTCGCGCACGGCGTGGTCCAGGCGCACGGTGGCCGCCTGGGGGAGGTTCGCGGACGGCGAGGTGGCCGGGTTGACGCCGGGTGTCGGGAAGACCAGCAGCCGGTCCATGGTGCCCCACTCGCCGGAGAGCATCCACTGCCCGTCCGGCGAGACGGCGGACCAGGAGTTGTTCAGCGCCTCACCGGGGCTGAGCGTGTGCACGTACTCCGCCCAGCTTCCGTCGGGCTCCTGCACACGGAACATCTTCGTGTTGCCGTCGTCGCGCTGGTACGGCTCGACGTAGTGGCCGTCGTAGGAGGCGTCGGGGTCGCCCACGTGGTTCCAGCCGCGGGTGCTGAGGTTCAGCGGGATGGTGCCGATGCCGGTGTAGCGGTTGGGGCTGCCGGCCGGAACCTCGACCGAGGCCAGGCCCTGACTCTCGGTGAGCGGATCGGCACGGTCGGAGCCGACCTCGGTCCAGGTGTCGGCCTCGGTCCAGGTGTCGGCCTCGGTCCAGGTGTCGGCCTCGGTCACGGTGTCGGCCTCGGTCACGGTGTCGGCCTCGGTCACGGTGTCGGCGGCGGACAAGGCGTCGGCGGCGGGTGCGGCGGCCGCGGGGCCCGCGAGGCCGACGGAGAGGGCGAGGGCGGCGAGTCCGGTCAGGACCGTGTGACAACGTTGCCGGGCGCGCAGGGGCATGGAGGCTCCTCGGTGGGGGGCGGGCGGCAAGGACGGGGCGTGGGCGTTCGGCGCACAGTCTGGACCGCCCACCAAGTCATGTACAGACCAACTCCGGACGCGCTTCGTGCGGCGGTCACCGCCGGGCCGGGAGATGCTGGAAGGAGTCCGCGGAGCCGCCCGGAATCGGCCCCGTGCGCGGTGGAACGCGGTAGAACAAAGGGAGTCGGCATCAGGAAGGCGTGCCGCGCGGAACGGTGAAGGCGGGGCGTGGGATGAGTACATCCGGGTCTGCCGGGTTCGAGGGCGACGCGTCGTCGCGCGGTCCCGTGCGGCCCAGCGGACTGCTCGACCTGCTGAGCGTGGCCTCGGTCGTGCTGGACGCCGAGGGCCGGATCGTGCTGTGGAGTCCGCAGGCGGAGGAGCTGTTCGGATACTCCGCACAGGAGGCGCTGGGACAGTACGCCGCCCGCATCATGGTCCACGAACGCCACCTCGACCTGGTCGTCAAGCTGTTCTCCGACGTCATGCGGACCGGCCGGAGCTGGGCCGGGGCCTTCCCGGTCCGGCACAAGGACGGCGGCACCCGGCTGGTGGAGTTCCGCAACATGCGCCTGCTGGACGACCGCGGGGACGTCTACGCGCTGGGGCTCGCGGCCGACCAGTCGACGGTGCGACGGCTGGAGCGCGACCTGGCGCTGTCCTCGCGGGTGATCACGCAGTCACCGGTCGGGCTGGCGGTGCTCGACACCGACCTGCGGTACGTCTCGGTCAACCCGGCCCTGGAGCGGATCAACGGCATCCCGGCCGACGACCATCTCGGCCGGAAGATCCACGAGCTGCTGCCGCGGATGGACGCGGCCCAGCTGGAGGCCGCTGTACGAGAGGTGCTGGAGACCGGGCAGCCGGTGATCGACCGGCCCACGACCGGACGGACGCCCGCCGACCCGGACGAGGACCACGCCTGGTCCGTCTCGCTGTACCGGCTGGACGACGCCCTCGGCACGGTCCTGGGCGTGGCCGTCTCGGTCGTGGACGTCACCGAGCAGTACCGGGCGAGCGCCGAGGCCGAGGCCGCGCGGCGCCGGCTGGCCTCGGTCGCGGACGCCTCCGCCCGGATCGGCACCACGCTGCAACTGGACCGCACCGCGCACGAGCTGGCCGACGTGGCCGTGCCCGGCCTCGCCGACATCGCCGCCGTGGATCTCCTCCAGGCCGTGGTGGAGGGCCGGCGCAGCAACCTGGGCCCGGCCGAACCGGCCGTGATGAGGGCGCTGGCCGTGCACGCGGACGACGCCCCCGACGCGCTGACGGCGGCCGACCGGCCCGGCCAGGTCGCCCGGTACGGGCCGGAGCGCATGGTCACCGAGTGCGTGCGCAGCGGGCGGCCGGTGTGGGTGGCCCGGGTGACCGGCAAGGACCTGGAGCGCATCGCCCGTTCACCGGAGGCGGTGGAGCTGCTGCGCCGGGCGGGCGTGCACTCGTACCTGGCCGTGCCGCTGATCGCGCGGGGCGAGGTGCTCGGCGCCCTGGACCTGAAGCGGACCGCCAACCCGCTCCCGTTCGACGAGGACGATCTGCTGCTGGCCAAGGAACTGGCCGCGCGGGCCGCGCTGCAGATCGACAACGCCCGCTGGTACCAGAACGCCCGCACCACCGCCCTCACCCTCCAGCGCAGCCTGCTGCCGAGCCATCCGCCGGTGACCGGTGGCCTGGAGGTCGCCTCCCGCTACCAGCCGGCCGGGGCCACCAGCGAGGTCGGCGGCGACTGGTTCGACGTGATCGAGCTGGAGGAGCGCAAGACCGCGCTCGTGGTGGGCGACGTGATGGGCAGCGGCATCGCGGCGGCGGCCTCCATGGGGCGGCTGCGGACCGCGACCAACACCCTGGCCGCCCTCGACCTGGATCCGGCACTGCTCCTGGAGCACCTGGACCGCACCACGGCGGGCCTGGACCAGGCCATCGCGACCTGTGTCTACGCCGTCCACGACCCGCACGAGAGGCGGTGCCTGATCGCCAACGCCGGGCACCTGCCGCCGGTGCGGCTGCGGGCCGGGCACCCGCCGGAGCTGCTGGACCTGCCCACCGGGGTGCCGCTCGGAGTGGGCGGCGTCCCGTTCTCCACGACCGCCGTCGCCCTGGAGCCGGGCGACCGGCTGGTGCTGTACACCGACGGCCTCGTCGAGACCCGCCGGCACCCCCTGGACGAGCGGCTGAACGCCCTCCTCGCGCTGCTGGACGGCCCGGACCGCCCCTTGGAGGAGGTCTGCGACCAGCTCCTGCGCACCCTGCACGAGCCGGAGAGCTCCGACGACGTGGCCCTGCTGATCGCCCGGGCCACGCCGCCCGCCTAGGTCCTGTCGGCTCAGTGCCGGTACCGCGCTACTCCCGCACGCCTGTCACCACATGGGCGTACAGCTCCTCCGAGACCGCGACGCGGGTCGTCAGGCCGGCCCGGGTGAAGGCGGCGACCGCGGCGGGTGCCTGGGCCTCGCTCGTCTCGACCAGCAGGCAGCCGCCGGGCGCGAGCCAGCCGGGCGCCTCGGCCGCGACGCGGCGCAGCACGTCGAGTCCGTCGGCACCCCCGTCGAGGGCGACCAGCGGTTCGTGGTCGCGGGCCTCGGCCGGCAGCAGGGCGACCTCGCCGGTGGGGACGTACGGCACGTTGGCCGCCAGGATGTCCACCCGGCCGCGCAGCGCCTCGGGCAGCGCGTCGAACAGGTCACCGGCGTACACCCGGCCGTCCGCGTCGGCGAGGTTGCCGCGGGCGCAGCGCACGGCGGCGGGGTCGACGTCGGCGGCGTGCACCTCGGGCCGGTCCAGCGCGGCGGCCAGGGCCGCGCCGACGGCGCCGGAGCCGCAGCACAGGTCCACGACGACGGACGCGTGCGGCGCGTGGGCGAGGGCCTCGTCGACCAGGAACTCGGTGCGGCGGCGGGGCACGAAGACACCGGGGGCGACCGCGACGCGCAGGCCGCGGAACTCGGCCCAGCCGAGGACGAGTTCGAGGGGCAGCCCGGAGACCCGGCGGTCGACCAGGTCGGAGAGTTCCCCGGCGGTGCGGGCGGCGGCCATCAGGAGCGCCGCCTCGTCCTCGGCGAAGACGCAGCCCGCGGCGCGGAGCGCGGCGACGACGGAGTCACGCGACGGGCGGACCGCGGCGGGAAGGGAGGAGTGCGAGGAAGCGGAGAGCGAGGGGTGTACGGGAAACATGGAGGGCATGGAAGCAGAGAGCCTTTCGGGAACCGAAGGGCGCTCTCGCGGTCAGCCGTTGGCGGTGACCGTGCTGCCGTGAGGTGAGAGCACCCGGGTCGACACAGCGGTAATGGGTCTCACCTCCCAGGCGTCCGGCGGCCGGGACGATCCGCGGCCGACGGTCACACTACCGCAAGTTGTACTCTGCAACCAGCGATGCGAGGGAGGACCCGTGGCGGCTGCCGAGATGCCCGGTGACGCGGCGGACGCGGCCGTGGAGACCGTCCAGCGCGAGATGACGGCCTTCGCCCGCCGTGCCCGTGCCTCGGCGGGGCGTATGCATCCGGAGCTGTCGCTGGTGTCGTACACACTGCTCGGTCACCTGGAGGAGCGGGACGGCTGCCGGGCCACCGACCTGGCGGCCCACTACGCCCTCGACAAGTCCACGGTCAGCCGCCAGGTGTCCGCGCTGGAGCGGGCCGGGCTGGTCGAGCGGCGTCCGGACCCCGAGGACCAGCGCGTGCAGGTCCTGCACCTGACGCGGGCCGGGCGGCGCATCCTGGCGCAGGTCACCGAGAGCCGCCGGGCGGCCTTCCGGGAGCGGCTCGCCGACTGGCCTCAGGAGGACCTGATCCGCTTCGCCGCGTATCTGGAGCGGTACAACGCGTGGCGGGGCGGTCCGCGGGGCGAGGGCCCGGACCGGGGTACGCCGTCGGGCACGTACGGTTGACGGCGTACGCACTGATCACGTCGGCCGCCGGCACCTCTCGCGGCCGCCCGAAAGGCCCCACCGCATGAACACCACCCGAGGCTTCGCCGGGCGCCCGCGCGCCGCCCGGCCGGGGCTGCCGCCCGGCCAGTACGACGCGGGCGACGACTGGCCCGTGCTGTCCGCCGAGGCCACGCCCGACCTGGCCGCCGCCGACTGGACCTTCCGGGTGGGCGGGCTGGTGGCCGAGGAGCGCACCTGGGACCTGGCCGGGGCGCGCCGGCTGCCCGCCTCGGCGTACGAGGGCGACATCCACTGTGTGACCGGCTGGTCGAAGTTCGGCGTGCGGTTCGGGGGCGTGTCCCTGGACGCCTTCCTGGAGGCGGCCCGTCCGCTGCCGTCCGCCACGCACGCCGTCGCCTACGCGCACACCGGCTACACCGCGAACCTGCCGCTCGCGGACCTGACCGGCTCACGTGCCTGGATCGCCTGGGAGTACGAGGGGCGTCCGCTCGCTCCCGAGCACGGCGGCCCGGCGCGGCTGGTGGTGCCGCACCTGTACTTCTGGAAGAGCGTGAAGTGGCTCGCGGGCCTGGAGCTGCTCGACCACGACCGGCCGGGCTTCTGGGAGCAGAACGGCTACCACGCGCGCGGCAACCCCTGGCAGGAGCAGCGGTACTCCGATGACTGAGACGGCCACACACACGGCAGGGGCGCACACGCCCCCGACGCGGTTCGCCGTGCCCGGACGCATCGAGGTGAACGGCCTGGTGGCCGGGGCCTGGCAGACGGCCACGCTCACGGAGATCCGCCGCGAGACGCCCCGCGCGTCCACCTTCCGGTTCGCCGTGCCCGGCTGGGCGGGCCATCTGCCGGGCCAGCACCTGATGGTCCGGCTCACCGCCGAGGACGGGTACGTGGCGCAGCGGCACTACTCGCTGGCGTCCGCGCCGGACGGCTCCGGGCACATCGAGCTGACCCTCGACCACGTGTCGGACGGGGAGGTGTCCGGCTGGTTCCACACGGTGGCGCGGCCCGGTGACCGGATCGAGGTGCGCGGCCCGCTGAGCGGCTTCTTCGCCTGGCCGGGCGACCGGCCCGCCCTGCTGCTGGGCGCGGGCTCCGGTGTCGTCCCGCTGATGTCCATGGTCCGGCACCACCGGGCGCGGGGGCTGACGGTGCCGCTGCGGATGCTGGTGTCCGCGCGCGGCCCCGAGGAGTTGATCTACGCCCGCGAGTTCGGCCCGGAGACGACCCCCCTGTTCACCCGGAGCGCCCCGGCCGGGACGCCGGTGGGCCGGCTGACCGCCGCGCACCTGGCCCCGCTGCTGTCGGAGCCGCCCGCCGGGGGCTGGGAGGCATACGTGTGCGGATCGAACTCGTTCGCCGAGCACGCGTCACGGCTGCTGGTGGCCGGGGGCCAGCCGGTGGAGCGCATCCGGATCGAGCGCTTCGGCTGACCCGCGGCGGAACTTCGCCGCGAGGGTGGGCGAGGCCCGCCGGACTGGGTACCCGTCCGGTACGGGCACTCGCACACTGGCGCGACCCGGAGGCGCGGTGGTTCCTCGCCCGTCATGGCCGTCCGTGCGCCTTCCGGTCGCGGTGATCGCGGGGAGGTCGACATGCGAACCCGGGTGCGCGGCTGGCGCCGGCGGCACAATCCGCTGCGCCGCCGGTCGGACGTCGTCGAGTCCTGGACCCTGCTGGTCGTCGCTCTTCTCCTGTTCGTGGGCGCACCACTGCTGGGGGCCGCCACCGCCTGGTGGGGCTACGGCCAGGCGAAGGCGATCGTCGCGGAGCAGCGGGCGGACCGGCACCGCGTGAGCGCCGAGGTGGCCGGCGACACGGGCGGCACCCTGCCGTCCGCCCAGCTCGACGGGCAGCACTCGTACCGCACGACGGTCCGCTGGAGCACGCCGGACGGCGCTGAGCGGAGCACCACGGCGCGGGTCCCGGCCGACGCCCGGCACGGTGACCGGGTCGACGTGTGGCTGGACTCGCGGGGGCGGAGCGTGCCGCCGCCGTCGGACGGCTCCCAGATCTGGCAGCACAGCGCCACCGTCGGCTCCTTCACCGCCATCGGCACCGGCCTCACGGTGCTCCTGCTGCACCGCGCGGTGCGCGGGGTGGCCCTCAGGCGCCGGATGAACGAGTGGGACCGCGACTGGGCCCGCACCGAGCCCCAGTGGACGCACCGCCGGGCCTGACGGGGTCCCGCCCGCGATCTGGCCCGCCTTCCGGCCCCTCACGTACGGTGTGATCATCCGTACGGTCCGGCACGTCTCCCCCGCAAAGGCGGTTCCCGATGGCCCTGTTCGATCTTCCGCTCGACGAACTGCGGGCGTACCGGAGCGCGTCGAGCGAGCCGGCGGACTTCGACGCGTTCTGGACCAAGACACTCCAGGAAGCCCGCGAGCACGACCTGGACGCCCGCTTCGAGCCGGTCGAGACGGGCCTGTCCACGGTGCGGGTGTACGACGTGACGTTCGCCGGGTTCGGCGGTCACCCGGTGAAGGGCTGGCTGACGTTGCCGGCCGCGGCGGGGGAGCCGTTGCCGCTGGTCGTGGAGTTCGTCGGGTACGGCGGCGGGCGCGGGCTGCCGCACGAGCACCTGCTGTGGGCATCCACGGGCCGGGCCCACTTCGTGATGGACACCCGGGGCCAGGGCAGCGGCTGGGGCGGCGGTGGCGGGACCGCGGACCCCGTAGGCGGCGCGCCCGCGTACCCGGGCTTCCTGACCCGCGGCCTGGACGCCCCCGAGAACTACTACTACCGCCGGGTCTTCACCGACGCCGTGCGCGCCGTGGAGGCGGCCCGTTCCCACCCGCTGACCGACGCGGGCCGGACGGTCGCGCTCGGCGGGAGCCAGGGCGGCGGGATCTCGCTCGCGGTGGGCGCTCTGGTGCCGGACCTGGTGGCGGTCGCCCCGGACGTGCCGTTCCTGTGCGACTTCCCGCGCGCGACCACGATCACCGACCGGCATCCCTACCGTGAGGTCGGCCTGTACCTGAAGACCCACCGGGGCCGGACCGAGGACGCGCTGCGCACGCTGTCCTACTTCGACGGCGTGCACTTCGCGGCGCGGGGCCGGGCGCCGGCCCTGTTCTCGGCGGCGCTGGAGGACGAGACCTGCCCGCCGTCGACCGTCTTCGCTGCCTTCAACGCCTGGGCGCACGAGGACAAGGCGATCGAGGTCTACGACTTCAACGACCACGAGGGCGGCGGACCGTTCCAGCAGGCCGCCAAGGTGCGCTGGCTGCGCTCGTACGCCTGAGCCACTGCGGTCGCGGGTGCCGACGGCGCGGTTTCGGACACGGCGCTCGCGGCGGAGGCCGTACGCGGCCGGACGCGCGGGTGATGTTTCGGCCGAACCGGCGGACCGGCCTTCCCTGCTGGTTTAGACCAGTGGTACTCCTGGTGGCGCACCGAGCCCGAACGGCTACCGTACGTCACCCTCAGGAGGCGCGGCATGGACCGCACCACCCCGCACGACGACCCTCTCGCCGACGACCGGCCGCTCTACTGGCGGGTGGCGGCACGACTGCTCGGCGAACTGCACGACGGCACCGTCCCACCTGGCGAGCGGCTGCCCGGCGAGCGCCGGCTGGCGGATCACTTCGGGGTCAGCCGGGAGACCGTCCGGCAGGCCCTGGACGTGCTGCGCCGGGACGGTCTGCTGACCACCGACCGCCGGGGCAGTCACGCCGCCCTGCCCGGACCGCCGGCCAGGAGTCCGGCGCCGCTCGCCTTCCCGGTGGGCGCCCGTCCGGCCGAGCCCCGTACCGGCGACCGCGCCACCGTCGCCTGGGAGGCGCCGCCGGCCGAGCACGCGGCGGCGCTGGGGCTGGTGCCTGGCCGGCCGACGCTGGTGCACCGGTACGCGTCGGCGACCGCCGACGGAAGCGGCCGGCGGACGGCCGTGACCTCCTTCTCGGCCGTGGCGCTCGCCGAGGTCGAGGAGCTGGCCCGCTACCGCGACCGCGCCGACGGCGTCGCATCGGCCCAGCTGCGGCGGGCCTACGACTGGATGCGCAGGGCGGGCCTGACCCTGCATCACCGGGACACCATCACCCCGCTCACGGACACGGCCTCGGTCCGGGTCGTGCGCCGGGTGCACGACCAGCACGACCGGCCACTGGAGATAACGGAACTCCTGTTGGACGCCCGACAGGACGCCCTGGTCTACGAGTTCACGCTGCCGGCGGCCGGCTGAACCCACGCGCGCTACGCCGTGCGCCGGGCCGTGACCAGCCGGACGCGGGGGCTGCCGTCGGGCCGGCGGCCGAACTCGGGCAGGGCGTGCAGTTCCGCGCGGAAGCCGGCGCGCGCGAGTTCCCGGCCGACGTCCCCGAGCCGGAACGTCCGGTAGTACATGACGAACGGCGGCCGCCACAGCGCGTTGCGCACCCGCATCGCCGCGTCGAAGCCGAGCAGCGTCCAGTACCCCGGGGAGCCGGGGCGGGGCGGCGCGACCACGGGGAAGGCGAAGCGGCCGCCCGGCCGGAGCACGGACCGCACCTGGCCGAACAGGCCCGGCAGTTCACGGGGCAGGAAGTGCCCGAACGCGCCGAAGCTCACCACGAGGTCGAACTCGGCGCCGAACGGCAGCGCACGGGCCTCCGCGCGCACCCAGGAGACCTCGGGGCCCGGGGGCACGGTGCGCCCGCGCGCGACCTCCAGCATGCCCGCGCTGAAGTCGACCCCCGTCACCCTCTCCCGGCACACCCGGGCCAGCACGTCCACGCCCGCGCCGGTGCCGCAGCACAGGTCGAGCCCGGCGCCGAACGGTCCCATCGGCGCCAGCGCCGAGGCCACCGCGTCGAGCACCCGGTCCGGCGTCCGGTAGGGGGTGTGGTCGAACTTCGGGGCGAGCAGGTCGTAGCCGCGCTCGACCGACGACAGTGCCTGGACGGCGAGTTCGCGCAAGGTGGGGCCTTCGGGGCTGAACATCGGCTCAGCCTAGGGGCTGACCGGCGGGACCTGCCGGGGCCCGCCGTTCGTCGAGCACGGCGAGGACGCGTTCGCACCAGCGGGCGTTGTCCCGCTCGAACGTGATCCCGGCGGGCCTTCGGCGCTGAACATCGGCTCAGCCTAGGGGCTGACCGGCGGGACCTGCCGGGGCCCGCCGTTCGTCGAGCACGGCGAGGACGCGCTCGCACCAGCGGGCGTTGTCCCGCTCGAACGTGATCCCGGCGAGCAGCGTGAGGTAGGGCCCGACGCGGTCGGCCTCCCGGAGGTGCCGCTCCTCCGTGCGCCCGTCCAGGAGGCGTTCGCGTACGCGCTCGTAGCGGGCGAGCTTGCCCAGGGCCCAGGCCCTGCGCTCCTCGACCAGCGCGCGGACGGCGTCGGGGTCGGCGCCGTCCATCGCCTGCATCTTGATCAGGAACTCGTCGCGGACGGCGGTGGGGCGCCGGGTCGGCTCGACGGCGAAGGCGCCCAGCCGCTCCCGGCCGGCCTCGGTGAGCGAGAACAGCCGCTTGGTGGGCCTGCGTTCCTGCTGCACCGTCCGTGCCTCGATCAGCCCGTCGCCCGCCAGGCGCTCCAGCTCCCGGTAGAGCTGCTGCGGCGTGGCGGGCCAGAAGTTGGCGAGCGACACGTCGAACACCTTGGACAGTTCGTAGCCCGAGGCCTCCCCCTCCAGGAGAGCGGCCAGGACGGCGTACTTGAGAGACATATCGACACGCTAGCAAGCACAGACTAATCTACTCCGCACCTATTCAAATATTTTAATAGGAGGTATCTGCGATGCAGGCATTCCGCGCGGCGGTCGAGGCGCACGACATCGACGCCGTCGAAGCACTGCTGGCCGAGGACGTGGTCTTCACCAGCCCCGTCGTGTTCAAGCCCTACCGGGGCAAGGCGATCACGGCGGCGATCCTGCGCGCGGTCGCGCGCGTCTTCGAGGACTTCCGCTACGAGCGTGTGATCGGCGAGGCGGGCGGCCGCGACCACGCGCTGGTCTTCTCGGCGCGGGTGGGTGACCGGGAGATCGGCGGCTGCGACTTCCTGCACCTGGACGGGTCGGGCCGGATCGACGAGCTGACGGTGATGGTGCGTCCGCTGTCGGGCGCCCAGGCGCTCCAGGCCGCCATGGCCGCGCAGTTCGAGCGGATCGCGGAGGAGGCGCGGGAGGTCCAGGCGGGTACGGCCGGCTGAGTCCGGCCCGGCACATGCGGAAGCCGCAATCGCGGAAGCCGGAACAGGCACCGCACCGGCGGCGTTGACGGGTGTGGGACGCAGGGCCGTCCCATTCCCGTACCCCTTCCACCACGTCCCGTGGTACGGTGCGGTCAGCACTTGTGTACGCCCCGTTGGGGCGCCGGTGCCAGTTTCCTTCGGTTCGCCGACCCGCCCGTCGCGATGCGACCGGCGCGTCCGCTTCTCAGCACAACCTCGTGAGCAGGTCGTCGTACCCGCTGTGACCGAGGTGCTGTTCCCGCCGTCCGGAGGCGTGTCGTCCGACCCCTCGCACGGCTTCCCCCTTCCTTCCGCATGTCCCATGCCCAGGTGTCCTCGAAAGGACCGACCACCATGACCACCACACTCGAACACCCCCCTGCACAGCAGTCCCCGGCCGAGATCGCGAGCGGCGTCCTCGACATCGAGACGGGCGGGAAGGGCCGCCTGCGGGGCGCGAGCCTCCAGCCCGAGCCGAACGACCTCGCCCTCTCCCCCGCCCTGATCCGCCGGCACGGCCTGCGCAAGGGCGACCTGGTCGAGGGCGTGCGCGGCGACCGGCGCACCCTGACGAACGTCACCCGCGTCAACGGCCGTACGCCCGACGGCCGCCGCCGGCACTTCCACGACCTGACCCCGCTGCACCCGCACGAGCGGCTGCGGCTCGAACACCCGGCGGCCGGCCTGACCGGGCGCGTCACCGATCTCCTCGCACCGGTCGGCAGGGGCCAGCGGGGCCTGATCGTGGCCCCGCCCAAGACCGGCAAGACCGTCCTGCTCCAGCAGCTCGCCGCCGCGGTGGCCGGCAACCACCCCGAGTCCCGGCTGATGGTGGTGCTGCTCGACGAGCGGCCCGAGGAGGTCACCGACATGCGCCGGTCCGTGCGGGGCGAGGTGTACGCCTCGACCTTCGACCAGAGCGCCAAGCAGCACATCGCGCTCGCCGAACTCGTCATCGAGCGCGCCAAGCGGCTCGTCGAGGCCGGTGAGGACGTCGTCATCCTGCTCGACTCCCTCACGCGGCTGTGCAGGGCGCACAACAACGCCTCCTCCTCCGGCGGCCGTACGCTCAGCGGCGGCGTCGACGCCGGGGCGCTGCTCGGCCCCAAGCGGTTCTTCGGCGCGGCCCGCAAGGCGGAGGAGGGCGGTTCCCTCACCATCCTCGCCACCGCCCTGGTGGAGACCGGCTCGCGCGCCGACGACTTCTACTTCGAGGAGCTGAAGAGCACCGGCAACATGGAGCTGCGGCTGAGCCGGGAACTCGCCGCCCGCCGGGTGTTCCCGGCCGTGGACATGGCCGGTTCGGGCACCCGGCGCGAGGAACTCCTGCTGTCCGCCCCCGAGGCCACCGCCGCACGCGGGCTGCGGCGGGCCCTGGCATCCCGGGACGGGCAGACCGGCCTGGAGACGCTGCTGGAGCGGATGCGCCAGAGCCCGGACAACGCCGCGTTCCTGCGGCAGGTCCAGCCGACCCTGCCGGCCGGCTGACCTCGGGCCGGCCCGCCGAGCGGCCCCGCCGGGGACCCGGTCCTACGGCATACGGGTGCTCGCGCGCCCGACTCGCCCCGGGCAGCGCGGCGGTTCGGGGGTCCGTTCCTACGTTTGCGGTATGACTATCGGATTCTCATCCCGGGCGGCTCGATCCACCTGCATGCTCTGCGTGGCAGGCCTGCTGACGCTCATGCCCGCCGCCGCGGCCGCCCGTACGGGACGGCCGGCCCCCGGGCCACCGGGCGGGCCCGGCCCGGTGGCGCAGCCCGCGGCGCTGTACGGCTCCGGCACGCAGGTCCGGCCCGGCCCCGGGGCCCCAGGGGTTCCCGATGTCTCCGCGCTGTCCTGGGTGGTCGCCGACGCCGGCAGCGGCGACGTGCTGGCCGCCCACGACGCGCATCGTCCGCTGCCTCCGGCCAGCACCCTCAAGACGCTGTTCGCCCTCACCGTGATGCCGGTCCTGCCGGGCGGCATCCGCCACGAGGTGAGCGCGGACGAGCTGTCCGGCATCGGTCCGGGCAGCAGCCTGGTCGGGGTCATCGAGGGCCACACGTACCGCGTCTCCGACCTGTGGAACGGGGTCTTCCTCAACTCCGGCAACGACGCCGTGCACGTCCTCGCCTCGCTCACCGGCGGCTGGAGCGCCACGGCCGCCCGGATGCAGGCCGAGGCCCGCGCCCTCGGCGCCCGCGACACCCAGGTGCGCTCGCCCGACGGCTACGACGCGCCGGGTCAGGTGTCGTCGGCGTACGACCTGGCGGTCTTCGGGCGGGCGGGGCTGCACGACCCGGACTTCGCACAGTACTGCGGCAAGGTCGACGCTCTCTTCCCCGGCCGGGACGGGGAAGCGTACGGAATCATGAACACCAACCGCCTGCTCACCGGGGCGGACGGCGTGGAGCCGTACCCGGGGCTCATCGGCGTCAAGAACGGCTACACCAGCAACGCCGGCAACACGCTGATCGCGGCGGCCCACCGCGACGGGCGCACCCTGGTGGTCACGGTGATGAACCCGCAGGAGGGCGGCGGCCACGCCGTGTACGAAGAGGCGCGCTCGCTGCTCGACTGGGGCTTCGAGGCGTCCGGTCTGGTCGAGCCGGTGGGCTCACTGACGCCCGAGGACCTCCGACCCCGGCCGGGTTCCGAGGCGGCACCCGAGGCGGCACCCGAGGCGGCACCCGAGGCGGCACCCGAGTCGGCACCCGTGGCCGTCACGTCGGCGCGGCCCGCCGACCACGAGCCGGGCTGGCCGGAGACCGGCGCCATCCTCGGCGTCGCCGGGCTCGGCGCGGGCGTCATGGCGCTGGCCCTGCGGCTCAAGCTCGTCCGCGACGACGGGAGTTGACGAGGAGCGGGAGGAGGACCCCCGGGAGGGGTGGTGCTGGCCACACCCCTGTTTCGGGTGCGGACGCCATTCTGTGGTCGGTAGCGCGTTCACATACTGAACCGCATGGCCAATCCAACGGTGCTCATCGAGAACTCCCCCGCGCGCGGACAGGAACAGCGACGCGAGAAGGGCAGCGACTTCTCCGAACTCTCACGGCGCATAGCCGACGCGGGTCTGCTCCGGCGCCGCCCGATGTACTACACGGTGCGATTCGGTGCCGTCGCCCTCGCGCTCGCGGGCGGCGTAGCCGCCTTCGTCACCCTGGGGGACAGCTGGGGCCAGTTGGTGGTCGCGGCGGCGCTGGCCGTCGTCTTCGGCCAGCTCGGACTGGCCGCCCACGACCTCGCCCACCGGCAGGTCTTCACCCGCCGGCGCCCCAGCGAGGCCGGCGGACTGCTGGTGGCCAACCTGCTGCTGGGCATGAGCTACGGCTGGTGGATGAACAAGCACACCCGCCACCACGCCAATCCCAACCACGAGGAGAAGGACCCGGACGTCTCCCCCGACATCCTCGTGTGGTCCCGGGGTCAGGCGAGCAGGGCGAAAGGGCTTCCGCGTTTCGTCGGGAAGCACCAGGCGGCCCTGTTCTTCCCGCTGTTGACGCTGGAAGGCCTCAACCTGAGTTCCAACAGTTTCAAGGCGCTGCGCAGCCCGTCCATGAAGCGGCCGGTGGTGGAGGGGTCGCTGCTCGTCGCGCACTTCGTCCTGTACTTCGGCGGACTGTTCACGCTGCTGTCCCCCGGCAAGGCGCTCGCCTTCATCGCCGTGCACCAGGGCCTGTTCGGGATCTACCTCGGCTCGGTCTTCGCACCCAACCACAAGGGCATGCCGATGATCGAGGAGGGCACACAACTCGACTTCCTGCGCCGCCAGGTCCTCACCTCCCGCAACGTACGCGGCGGTGCGTTCGTCGACGCCTTCATGGGCGGCCTCAACTACCAGATCGAGCACCACCTCTTCCCCAGCATGCCGACCCCCGCGCTCGCCAGGGCCCAGGCCGTCACCGAGGCGTACTGCGCCGAGCTGGGCGTCGCGTACCACCAGACGGGGCTGCTCGCCTCGCACCGCGAGGCCCTGCGGCACATGAGGAGCGTCGGGGAACCGCTGCGCGCCGCCCGCTGAGCGCGGTGGCGGTCAGCTGGGCAGCACGCCCGCGCCGAGCAGCCCGAACAGCAGGACGCCGACCACGATCCGGTAGATCACGAAGGCGTTGAAGGAGTGCTTGGCGACGAACTTCAGCAGCCAGGCGATGGAGGCGTAGGCCACCACGAAGGAGACGAGGGTGCCGACCACCAGGGGCGCGGCACCCGCCCCCGCGCCCAGGGCGTCCTTCAGCTCGTACAGACCGGCGCCGGTCAGGGCGGGGATGCCGAGGAAGAAGGAGAGCCGGGTGGCGGCGACCCGGTCGAGGTCGAGCATCAGGGCGGTGGACATGGTGGCGCCGGAGCGGGAGAAGCCGGGGAAGAGGAGCGCGAGGATCTGCGAGCCGCCGACCAGCATGGCGTCCTTGAACGAGGTGTCGTCCTCGCCCCGCTTGTGGCGGCCGGTGCGGTCCGCCACCCACATGACCCCGCTGCCGACGATCAGTGAGCCTGCCACCACCCACAGGGAGGCGAGCGGGCCCTTGATCAGCGGCTTGGCGGCCAGGCCCACCAGGACGATCGGGATCGTCGCGCAGATGACCCACCAGGCGAACTTGTAGTCGTGGTGGTACCGCTCCTCCCGGTCCCTCAGCCCGCGCACCCACGCGGAGAGGATCCGCGTGATGTCCTTGGAGAAGTAGACGAGCACGGCGGCGATCGCGCCGACCTGGATGACCGCCGAGAAGCCGATGACGGCGTCGTCGTCCACGGGAATGCCCATCAGCCCCTCGACGATCTTGAGGTGGCCGGTGGAGGAGACGGGAAGGAACTCGGTCACTCCCTCGACGGCTCCGAGGACGACGGCCTGACCGATGCTGATGGCGCTCATGAGACCCACTTCCTACTACACGCGGGCGAGTACCCCCTGTCACGCCCAGAGCGCGTCGGCCAGTGTCACCCCCGCGAACGCCGCCGCGAGGCCGGCCGCCACGCTCGCAAGCACGTTCACGGCGGCCGGGAGGCGGGAGCCGGTCTCGGTCAGGCGGAGCGTCTCGTAGGAGAAGGTCGAGTACGTCGTGAGGGCGCCGCACAGCCCGGTCCCGAGCACCAGACGCAGGTCGGATCCCGCGGCGCCGGCCGGCGTGGCACCGGTGAGCAGGCCCAGGACCAGAGAGCCGGCGACGTTCACGGTGAAGGTGCCCCGGGGGAAGTCCGAGCCGTGCCGGGACCGCACCGCGCGGTCGGTGAGGTAGCGCAGGGGTGCTCCGACCACGCCGCCCACGACGACCAGCAGCCAGTTCATCAGGGGCTCCGCCTTCGCTTCAGGGTCCGGCGGGCCGCCCACGAGGTGAACCACACCGCCGTGAGTGCCGCGAGCGGGGTGGCGGCGAGGTAGGCCAGGCCCGTGCGCGGGTGGCCGTCGGCGAGCAGGCCGCGGATGTCGACCGCGTAGGTGGAGAAGGTGGTGAAACCGCCGAGCACGCCGGTGCCGAAGAAGGGCCGGACCAGGCGGTGGACGTCCCACACCTCGGTGACGGCCACCATGAGCACGCCCATGACGGCACAGCCGGCGACGTTGACCCAGAAGGTCGTCCAGGGGAAACCGCCGCTCCGCGTCGGCCACCACAGGGCGGCGGCGTACCGGGCGGCGGCGCCGGCGCCACCACCGAGGGCCACGACCGCGACGACGGGTGCCTGGAACCGCCACCCCTGCGTCATGATCGTAGGTCTCCCGCTCGCTCGACGGCGGGGTCAGGCTAGCCCGTCTACCAGCCCCTCTCGAACATCCGGGCCACCGATGCGTACCTCGTCGCGTCGGTAGTACGTCCGCCCGCGGATCCTGCGGGTGCGCAGCAGGCCGAGGCGGGTGAGCAGGGCCAGGTGGGTCTCGGCCACCCCGCGGGGCACACCCAGCTTCGCGGCGACCGGGCCGGAGGAGACACCGTGTGCGGACGCGTCCACACGGCGCTGCGGCGGGAAGTGCGCGATCGGATCCTTGAGCCACTCCAGGATGTCGAGACGCGTGCCGTGCACGGGGGTCCTCGGCATCTCGCCCTCCCTCTGTCGGGCCCGCCCGTCCGTGTCCGTCCACTGTCCCGCAGCCGGGGTCCCGCTGTCCGGGAGTCCCCTTCTTGTCCGGTACCCGACGCGCCGGAGACCGTCCTGTTTCTTGCACGCGCACTAGTTGCACACTCAAGGAACGGGCTTTCCGGTGCTACCGTGCAGGTATGGCAGTCAGGACGGCCGGTCTGCGGCTGGAGGAACGGTGGCGGGACATCCTCGCCGTGCACGCGCGCACGATGTGCGAGATCGACCGCGCGCTGCATCCGCACGGTCTGGGGGCGAGCGACTTCGAGGTGCTCGACCTCCTCGTGACCGAGGGGCCCGAGGAGGGCGCCCAGTGCCGGGTGCAGAACCTGGTCGGCCGGGTCCACCTGAGCCAGAGCGCGCTGTCCCGGCTCATCGCCCGGCTGGAGAAGGACGGGCTGGTCGAGCGCACGATGTGCGCGGAGGACCGGCGCGGCGTGTACGTCGCGCTAACCCACAGGGGCCGCGACCTGCACGGCGAGGTGCTGCCGCTGCAACGGGCGGTACTGGCCCGCATGCTCGGCGAAGGCGCGGAGCCCCGCCCCTGATCAGGGGCGGGTGAAACCGGCGAGGCGACGGAGCCGGAAGTCGTCAGGCCGGCTCAGGGGCGGGCCAGCAGGCTGCGTACGCCGTCCGATGTCAGGGTGAGGCGGTGCTCCGAACCGGCGTCGATGGACAGCGACAGGTCGTCGGCGGGCCACTGCGCGGCGAGGGCGCCCAGCGGCACCATCCGGTAGCGGGAGACGTACGGCAGCAGGTCGGCCATCTCCAGCTCCGAGGTGAACACGGGCACCACCTGACGTCCGCCCTGCTGTTCCAGCACCGGCAGCGCCAGCATGCCGGGGTCGGCGGCCTCCTGGTCGTTCGTGTCGTCGGGCACGGGGACGAGGACGTCGCTGCTCGCGAGCGTGTCGAGCGCCACGGTGTCCTCGGTGTTCTCGGCCAGCGTGTCCAGAGCACGCTGGGCGGGCGTCACGGGGTGGTCGTTCGCGGGTGTCTCCATGGCAGATTCCCTGATAGCGGCGGTCTACGGCCCGCGCGGACGATGGGCACGGACGCGGTCCAGACTCGCGTACCCGATCATCCACGGCGCAATCCTGTGCGGCGCGGGTGCCGGACTCACTCCTGCCGCCCGGCCGCCTCCACCAGTGCGGCCGGCTTCGCCAGCGCCATCCGCGTGCCCGTCTCGTTGTCGGCGGCCGGCACGGCGTCGGGCAGGCCGTCGTGGGCGACGACGACCTCCGTGCCGCCGCCCGCGTCGGTGAGCGTCGTGGTCATGGTCATCGGGCCCTGGAACGCGGGGTCGGCGGACTCGAACTCGAGCACCTCCACGACCTGCTCGTCGGGCACGAGGCGGGCGAAGTGCCCGTGGTAGGTGTCGGTGTGCGCGCCGGACTTGCCGGTGCCCGTCGGCGCCTCGTAGGTGAGCGACACCCGGAAGGCGCCGCCCGCGCGGGCCTCGAACGCGTGCACCTGGGCGGTCATGCCGTCCGGGACCCGCCAGGCAGCGACGGCCGCCGGGTCGAGGAGCGCGCGGTACACGGCGGAGCGCGGGGCGTTCACGTGACGGGAGACGCGGGTCGAGTGCATGGGCACCACCCCTACCACCCTTCCGCCCGCCCGTCCCCCGGGCAAACACCCCGGAATCGGCACTCATCTGATCGCACGGGGGCCCACTTGATCGATCAACGGGATGGTGGGGTTAGCATATGAGCGCCGCCTAGCTCGAAAGATAGAGACGTGACTGTCAACGACGACTCGTTCACCAACTGGAAGAACCGCGAAGAGATCGCGGAATCGATGATCCCGATGATCGGGAAGCTGCACCGGGAGCAGGACGTCACGATCCTGCTGCACAGCCGTTCCCTGGTGAACAAGTCGGTGGTCAGCATCCTCAAGACCCACCGCTTCGCCCGCCAGATCGCCGGCGCGGAACTGTCGGTCACCGAGACGATGCCCTTCCTCCGGGCGCTCACCACGCTCGACCTCGGTCCCTCGCAGATCGACATCGGCATGCTCGCCGCCACCTACAGGGGCGACGACCGCGGACTCACCGTCGAGGAGTTCACCGCCGACGCCGTCGCCGGGGCCACCGGCGCCAACAAGATCGACCGGCGCGAGCCGCGCGACGTCGTCCTGTACGGCTTCGGCCGCATCGGCCGGCTCGTCGCCCGCCTGCTGATCGAGAAGGCCGGGTCGGGCAACGGCCTGCGGCTGCGTGCCATCGTCGTCCGCGGGGGCGGCGACCAGGATCTCGTCAAGCGCGCCTCGCTGCTGCGCCGGGACTCCGTGCACGGGCAGTTCCAGGGCACCATCACCGTCGACGAGGACAGCAGCACGATCCTCGCCAACGGCAACGCGATCAAGGTGATCCACGCCGACGACCCCTCGCAGGTCGACTACACGGCGTACGGCATCAAGAACGCCATCCTCATCGACAACACGGGCAAGTGGCGTGACCGCGAGGGCCTGTCGGAGCACCTGCGTCCCGGCATCGACAAGGTCGTCCTGACCGCGCCGGGCAAGGGCGACGTCCCCAACATCGTGCACGGCGTCAACCACGACACCATCAAGCCGGACGAGCGGATCCTGTCCTGCGCGTCCTGCACCACCAACGCGATCGTGCCGCCGCTGAAGGCGATGGCCGACGAGTACGGCGTGCAGCGCGGCCACGTGGAGACCGTCCACTCGTTCACCAACGACCAGAACCTGCTGGACAACTACCACAAGTCGGACCGCCGCGGCCGTAGCGCGCCGCTGAACATGGTCATCACCGAGACGGGTGCCGCCTCCGCCGTCGCCAAGGCCCTCCCGGACCTCAAGGCGAGGATCACCGGCAGCTCGGTCCGCGTGCCCGTGCCGGACGTGTCGATCGCGATCCTGAACCTCCAGCTCGCCCGCGAGACCACCCGCGCGGAGGTGCTCGACCACCTCCGCGAGGTGTCGCTGACCTCGCCGCTCAAGCGTCAGATCGACTTCATCAGCGCCCCCGACGCGGTCTCCAGCGACTTCATCGGCTCACGCCACGCCTCGATCGTCGACGCCGGCGCGCTGAAGGTCGAGGGCGACAACGCGATCCTCTACCTCTGGTACGACAACGAGTTCGGCTACTCCTGCCAGGTCGTCCGCGTCGTGCAGCACGTCTCCGGGGTGGAGTACCCCACGTATCCGGCCCCGGCGGTCTGATCCGGAGTATGGACGAGGGGCGGTGGGACTCGGTTCCCACCGCCTCGTCGGGTATCAGCCGGCCGCGGCCCGGGCATGCGAGTGATGGCGCTCCCGCCCGGGCGCCCCGCGTGGCACGACGGCCGGCTGAAACGAGAATGGCTCCATGGACGCACTGGTTCGGCGCTCCCCCTGGGTCGGGGTGCTGACCTGGTGCGTGGCGGTGCTGAGCCTGACCGTCCTGGCCGCGGCGGCCGTCATCCGCAGCACGGTGCTCGACCCCGGGTTCTACGGCCAGGTGCTGGAGGACGAACGGGCCTACCAGCGGTTCTACGACGAGGTGCTGGTGGACCCGGGCAGCACGCCGTTCACCAGCGAGCTGCTGGACCGGCTGCCGGTGCCGCAGTCGACCATCACCTCGAACCTCAAGGTCGTGATCCCGCCGGAGACGCTGCGGACCATGGGGGACCGTCAGATCGCCGAGGTGGTCCACTACCTGGAGGGCGACAGCGACCGGCTGCGCATCACGGTCGACCTGGAGCCCGTGGTCGCGAACGTCGAAAGGCTCAGCCAGGCCTACTTCGGTGATGCCGTCGCCGCTCTCCAGGAGCGGTCGGAGCCCGACTTCCAGGCCTTCGTGCAGCGCATGTCGGAACTGGTGGCGCGGGTGGTGGCCGGTGAGGCACCGCTGGAGGGACTGCCGTCGCTGCCGCTCTCGCACAGCCAGGCGGTCGCGGCCACGGACGCGCTGATGCCCCTGCTGCCGCGCGCCGCGCGCGCGGACCTGAGGCCCAGCGTGCAGACGGCGCTGGACCGCGGGGACCTCGCCTCGGCGCTGGCCGCGATCGCGCCGGTCGTCCTGACGGACCAGGTCCGGGACGCCGCCGCCGAACTGCTGAGGGAGGCGAGGCAGGGCACCTGGGTCGTCTCCGTCGACATCGATCCCACCGCCGAGGCGCTGGCTCCGGTGGACCGCGCCCGGTCGGTGACCCGGCTCTTCCAGGAGGTGGTGGAACCGGCGGCGGCCGTGCTCGGCGCGGCCGCGCTCACCCTGCTGTGGCTGTCCACGCCCTCGCCCGCCAGGCGCCGCCTGATGCCGCTGGGCTGGGCCCCCGCGGCCGCCGCGGCGCTGCTGGCGCTGACGGTGCTCGGGCTGCGACTCACCCTGGGCGACGCGCTGTTCGGCCCGCCGCCCTCGTGGCCCCCGGCGGCCTCGGGACTCCTCGCCGACGTCCAGGCCACCGCGCTGGACCGGCTCCTGACCACCGCCGTCGTCGTCGCGGTGATCCTGCTCGCCGCCGGCGCCCTGCTGATCCTCGTGGGCTGGGTCTGGGAGACCCGGCCCAGCGTGCCGGTCCTCACCGATCCGCGGCACGGTCCGACGCTGACCTTCGCCGTCACCGCCTGCGCGCTCGTCGGGACGATGCTGGCGCCGGTGGCGATCACCGGCTCCTCGCCGCGCATCTGCCAGGGCAGCGCCGAGCTGTGCGACGCCCGCTACGACGAGATCGCCCAGCTCGCCTCGCACAACGCGATGGCCACGACGGCGGACCGGTTCATCGGCCCCCTCCAGGATCCGGACATCGTCGGTCAGCTGGGCGCCGGGGTGCGCGTCCTGCTCCTTGACACCCACCAGTGGGAGCGGCCCGAGGAGGTCGCGGACCGGCTGAGCACCTCGGACTTCTCCTCCGACCTGCGCCGGCGGCTGACCGGCATCCTGGAGCGGGTGAACCCGCCGCACCCGGGTCTGTGGCTGTGCCACTCGGTGTGCGGCGCCGGGGCGCTCGAACTGGTGCCCACGCTGCGCCAGATCGGTGACTGGCTGCGCGACAACCCCACCGAAATGGTCACCCTGATCCTCCAGGACGGCGTGGACCCGGTGACGACCCAGAACGCCTTCCTCCAGGCCGGCCTCGCCGATCTGCTGTACCAGCCGGACCCGGACCCGGACCGCCCCTGGCCGAAGCTCAAGGACATGATCGACAGCGGCCGGCGGCTGGTGGTGTTCGCGGAGAAGGCGGACGGCCCCGCGCCCTGGTACCGGAACCTCTACCGGTACGGCATGGAGACGCCCTTCGCCTTCCGCAGCCCGGACGAGATGTCCTGCGTGCCGAACCGGGGCGGCTCGGACAAGCGGCTGTTCCTGCTCAACCACTTCGTCACGGCCGGCGGCGGGCTGCGGCTGGACGCCGGGACCGTCAACTCCCGGGAGCGGGTGCTGGAGCGGGCGCACAACTGTGAGCGGCAGCGCGGCAGACCCGTCAACTTCATCGCGGTGGACTACGCGACGATCGGCGACGCGCTCGGCGCGGTCGGGGAGCTGAACGCCGAACGGCTGGAGGACGACGCCCGCGACCCCGTCGAGCGGTCGCCGGACCGGCTGCGCAGCGCGCGGGGGGCGCGCACGTCGGACAGAGGGACAGGGGAGACATGACTGCCGAATCCGCGAGACCCGGGAAGGGCATGAGCCCGGCGGCCCAGGCGATCGCCGCGATGGTGCTGGTCAGTGCTCTGGCGGGCGGCATGTGAACCCTGGCGCAGGCCTCCTCGCCGCAGTGTCCGCGGACGTGAACCAGCCGTCTGCTCGGAACCTGACGAGACCCCGCCGTCGAAGCGCGTGCCCGGAGCGCAGCTGTGCAGGGGCACTGGTCCGTCCGGACCTACCGGCGCTCCTGGGGGCGCCGGAGGAGCAGGCGCAGAACGCCTACGGCAGCGACGGCTCGACCGCCTCGCCGACGACGAGAAGATCCCGACCCCCGGCGCCACCGTCGGGTTCGACCGACACGATGAAACCGTCGGCGACCTACGACGGTTCCCCGGTCGCGGGGACGACCGACCTCCGGGGGGAGGCCGCGCAGGCGAAGAGGGGCCTCGGACACACGGCGGTCCTCTACTCGAACCAGACCATCGCCATCTCCTTCGGCGGCGACGGGGCGAACGCCGGCCCCGCCCGGCGGCATCGCCCGCAGCCTGGGTTGATCTTGAACTGGGAACCCGGTTCGACCCGTACGTCCAAGGAGACGCCGACCCGCTGACCCCACTGTTCGTCGACACGTGATCGACCGCTCAAGGGCCTGCGGAACGCGGTGCCACCGTGGCGGGACACCACCGAACATCACCGGATTGTAGACAGGTTAAAGCGCTCCAGCAAGAGGCGCCGACAAGGGAAGCTAAAGCGCATTAGCTAATGACTTTAGTTGTTTGCAATCAAGGCCTCTGACCTGCTCATTTATCGTTCTCTGTCGGCAATTTGGCGACGCCCTGTTGACGCGGACAGGGAAACCGGTGCAACTTTCTTCCCGCACTCCCCGACCGAAACAAAGGACTCATCCCCCATGGACCGCAGAACCTTCATCGGCATGCTCGGCGCGGCGGGAGTGACCATCGGCCTCACCGGTCCGGTGGGCCCGTTCCGCGCCCCGGCCCACGCCGCCGTCGACCCGGCACCCGGGCGAGCGCCCCACCAGCCGTACATGCACGGCTACAACGCCGCCTCCCTCAAGAGCTGGAGCCCGCGGACCGACCGTTGGGCCAAGTACTTCCGCTCCCGGGTGCCGCTGGCCACCCGTATCGCGCCCTTCGCGGCGACCCAGGCGAACCCGGACCTGGCCACGGGTCCGCAGTTGATGAACCTGAGCTACGACTACGACAACTCGTTCTTCACCGCGTACAAGTACGACGACGTCTTCGCCCGCCGCTTGCTCCGCTTCTGGCAGTACACCGACCTGTACGGCTCCTGGCACGGCATGCCCGTCGCCGGCTCCCCGACCGACGAGCCCGAGCACGGCGTGGTCAACATGCCCAACCCCGCATACACCGATGCCGCGCACCGCAACGGTGCGAAGAGCCTGGGCTGCTGGTTCTGGCCACGAGGCGGCGAGTTCTCCGACTACCTGGAGCAGCGCGCCGACGGCAGCTTCCCGGTCGCGGACAAGCTGATCGAGATGGCCGGGTACTTCGGCTTCGACGGCTACTTCATCAACCAGGAGGCCGAGACCGCGCCGGCCGACGCGGCGAAGCTGATGGAGATGCTGAAGTACCTCCGGACACAGGCGCCCGAGGGCTTCCACATCCAGTGGTACGACACGATCATGGTTGACGGTGAGCTGGACTACCAGGACCAGCTCAACGGCAAGAACGCGCCCTGGATCCAGGACGGCGACACCCCGGTCAGCAACAGTCTGTTCGCCAACTACTGGATACCGGACGACGCGCAGGTCGAGACGTCCCGCACGACGGCGAAGAAGCTGGGCCTCGACCCGTACGAGGCCGTCTTCCACGGCACGGAGAACGAGAAGTACGGCTACAACCCGCCCTTCGACACCCGCCTGATCTTCCCCGAAGGCGAACCGGCCCGCACCAGCTGGGCCCTGTTCGGTTCGCACTTCGCCTGGGACCGCTACCCCGACCGCGACAACCCGGATGCACAGCCGGCCGTCTTCCAGCGCGAGCGGCGCTACTGGTCGGGCCCCAACGAGGACCCGACGCGCACCGGCCGGACGGAGTACGTGCCGTGGCCCCACGAGGACGACGGCAAGCCGCGCGACGCCGACAACCACAAGAAGTGGGACGGCGTCGCCCGTTACATCACCGAGCGGTCGGTCATCGGCTCGTTCCCGTTCGCCACCCGCTTCAACACCGGCCACGGCAGGTCCTTCTTCCTGGACGGCCGGCTCGCGAGCGAGCGCGAGTGGAACAACGCGAGCATCCAGGACCTGCTGCCCACCTGGCAGTTCTGGACCCGCAGCGGCGGCTCGGGTGACCCGCTCACCGCCGACTACGACTACACGCGGGCGTACGACGGCGGCTCCTCACTGCGGATATCAGGCGAGCTCGGCCCGCAGAACCCCACCACCGTACGGCTGTTCAAAACTGCCCTGAAAGTGACAGACGGCGAGCGGCTCTCCGTCACCTTCACGACCGGCCGCGCGGGCGCGGACAGCGGCCTCGAGGTCGGCCTGATCTTCGCCGACTCCCCCGAGCACTATGTCTGGCTGCCGGCCGGACGCACCCGGGGCAAGGGCTGGACCACCGCCACGCGCCGCCTCGACCGGTTTCACGGCCGGACCATCGCCGCGATCGGCGTGCGCGTCTCGTCCGCGAGCCGCGGCGCCTACTCCCTGAACATCGGCGAGTTGGCCCTTCTGGGCGGCGACCGCGGCTCCCGCCCGAAGACACCGTCCCACTTCACCGTGGACGCCGCGCACGTCGCCGGCGACTCCGCGGAGGTGTTCCTGTCCTGGCGGCTGGAGAAGCGGGACGTCTGGTACTACGACGTGTACCGGGAGTTGCCCGACGGCCGACGCGAGGCGGTGGGCCGGGTCTACGACGAGGTGTACTACGTCAAGTCCCTGGCCCGCTCCGGTTCCGAGTCCTCGACGAGGCTGCAGCTGGTGGCGGTGGCCCCGGACGGCACCCGCAGCACACCGGCGACCGCGAAGGTCCGCTGGTCCTGAGAACCGGCCGGCCGGGCGGCGCCTCGAGGCCTGCCCGGTCGGCCCTCCCGTCCGCGTCGCGTCCCCTCGACCCCGCGTGCGGCCCGGTCGTTCACGCGTCGGCGGTTGCACTCCCGCACAGCGCCACACCCAGACCCTCGCGAACCCATTTGCTCCAAGAAACCTGGAGGACCTTTGCCCCGCCTTGCCAAGACGCTGACCGCGATCGTCGTGGCCACCTCCGTGGCGACGGCGACCGCAGCGACGGCCGCCCCCGATCCGGGACCCGGGCCTCAGGCCGAAACGGCCGCCGCCCGGGACTCGCTGCCCGCCGTCTCCCCGACTCCCCAGACCATGTCCCGCTCGGGCAAGGACATCCAGCTCACCCGCCAGGCCGAGCTGGTGGTGGACGCCCAGACCGACGCGGCCGCCCGCGAACTGCTCGTCGAGACCCTGCGCGCACACGGCGTGAAGAACATCGACATCCGCGAACGGGCCTCGGGCAAGGCCTCGTTGACCCTGCTTCTCGGTCCGGCCACCCGAGCCGACGTGGACCAGGCCCTGTCGGACACCGCCGTGCCCGACCACGCCGAGGGCTATGCCCTGCAGGTCACGGCGGGCGGCGACCGGCGCGGCACGGTGGCTCTGGGCGGCACCGATGTCACCGGCCAGTTCTATGCCGTACAGACCCTGCGGCAGCTGTTCACCGACCCGGAGGAGGGGCGGGACCGGATCGCCGGCGCGTCGGTGAGCGATCACCCGTCGATGCCGCTGCGCGGCAGCATCGAGGGCTTCTACGGTCCCCCATGGACCCATGAAGAGCGCCTCGACCAGATGGACTTCCTCGGCGACGTCCGGTCCAACACCTACGTGTACGCGCCGAAGGACGACCCGTACCACCGCGAGAAGTGGCGCGACCCCTACCCGGCGGACAAGCTCGAGGAGCTGACCGGCCTGGTGCAGCGCGCGAGCGCCAACCACGTCCGCTTCACCTTCGCCGTCTCGCCCGGCGCGAGCATCTGCTACTCGGATCCGTCCGATACCGCAGCGATGACCAAGAAGCTCAAGGCGATGTACGACATCGGGGTGCGCTCGTTCTCCATCCCCCTCGACGACATCAGCTACACCAAGTGGAACTGCGAGGGCGACGAGAAGGAGTTCGGCGCCCCCGGCCGCGGCCCGGCGGCCGAAGCGCAGGTGAAGCTGCTCAACACCGTGCAGCGCGAGTTCATCGAGGCCCACCCGGGAACCAATCCGCTGCAGATGGTGCCGACCGAGTACGGCGACCTGACGGACACCGCGTACAAGCAGAAACTGCGCTCCACCCTCGACTCGAAGGTGGAGATCATGTGGACCGGCATGGAGGTGGTGCCTCCGGAGATCACCAACGACCAGGCGGCACAGGCGAGCAGGCTGTTCGGCCGCAAGGTCTTCGTCTGGGACAACTATCCCGTCAACGACTTCGCTCGGACCCGTGGGCGCCTGCTCCTCGCCCCGTACGACAAGCGGGAGCGCGGCCTTTCGCAGCACATCACGGGGCTCGTCTCCAACCCGATGAACCAGGCCGCGGCCAGCAAGCTCGCCATGTTCACGATGCTGGACTTCGCCTGGAACGACGGGGCGTACGACCGCGAGCGGTCCGCCCGGCAGGCCGCGCTGTACATGGCCGGGGGCAATGGCCGAACAGCGGACGCCATGCAGCGGTTCGTGGATCTCAACCATCTCGCGCCGACCTTCGGCACGACGCCGTGGCAGCCGCAGGCGCCCCGGCTCACCGCGGAGGTGGAGGCCTTCTGGAAGACGTACGCGGATGACCCCGAAGGGGCGATCCGCGCCTTCCGGCCGGCTGTCCGGGAGATCACCAAGGCGCCCGCGACCCTGCGCAAGGGTGTGCCGGACAAGCTGTTCCTGCACGACACCGACCGCTGGCTGGACGCCACCGAACTGTGGGGCGGGGCCCTGGGCCACGGTCTGAACGCGCTGGCCGCCATCGAGTCGGGAGACAAGGCCAGGGCCGCGGCCGAGCGCAAGGCGATGACGGCCGCCGCGGCCGAGGCCTCAAAGATCACGGTCGACCCCACGGAGCACCACCAGGTCGGCCCGGTCCGGATCGGCGACCCGGTCATCGAGGACTTCCTGACCAAGGTGGAGAACCGGCACGACGAGTCGCTCGGCCTGCCGCCCCTGAAGGAGGTCGCCCAGGGCAAGACGGCCACCCAGGTCTCCGACTGGGGTGACGGCACCGCGTACGGCGCTGCCAAGGCGGTCAACGGCGACCGCTACGACTTCTCCACCACCAGCGGCAAGGAGGCCCAGCCCTGGTGGCAGGTGGACCTCGGCGCGAGCACCGATCTGGAGCGGATCAACGTCTACAACCGGACGGACTGCTGCGCGGAGCGCGTCAAGGACTACTACGTCCTGGTCTCCGACGAGCCCTTTTCGGGCACCCTGGCCGAGCAACTCGCCAAGCCGGGGGTGACCGCCCACTACGAGGAGGCTCAGGCCGGCACCCCTACTGTCATCGAGACGAAGGCCAAGGGCCGCTACGTCCGTGTGTGGCTGGCGAACGCCAATCCCGTGGAACTGAACCTGGGTGAAGTGCAGGTGTTCGGCCGGGCGGCGCAGTAGTCCCCCGTGGGGCGCGGGCGGTGTCGCGCGATCTCTTGGATCGCGCGGGCCACCGAACTGCCGGAACCGGATCCGTCACGCCCCGACTTATTCTGGTATAGACGTTTCTGATCGTCTCCAGAGCGGCGACCCGGCCGCCAAGGTCGCCGCCCTGAAGGGCGTCGACCCAGACGACGAGGTCTGCTTCGTCGCTGCCCCGCGCCCACCGCCGGGCCGACAGCGGCTGCTGCCGCTGCGGGCACCGCGCCGGCGACCCTGGGCCACCCGCTCGCCGCGCTGAACGACGGCATGGTCGCGCAACCCCGCAACCGCACCGGCAGGAGCCGCACCAGCCCGCGCACCGCCCAGGAACGCCGCACAGGAGACACTCGAGAGGCCGTCTGCACGATCACCATCGCCGGGTCCAAGCCACAGTCAAGGAGGGCCCCCAGTGGACCTGGTCAGTCCGTGCCGGACTCCATCGCGGCGCGGTCGAGCAGTTCGTCCTCCGCGGAGACCTGGCCGCGCGAGGCGATGGCCTCGGCGCCGCCCTCCGGCATGGCGCCGATCAGCCCGGTCGCGGCGGCCTGGGCGGCACCGATGGCGGGGTTGGCGGTGCCGATCAGGCCGAGCCCGGCGTACTGCTCCAGCTTGGCGCGCGAGTCGGCGATGTCGAGGTTGCGCATGGTGAGCTGGCCGATCCGGTCGACCGGGCCGAACGCGGAGTCCTCGGTGCGCTCCATCGACAGCTTGTCCGGGTGGTAGCTGAACGCCGGGCCCGTGGTGTCGAGGAGCGAGTAGTCCTCACCGCGCCGCAGCCGCAGCGTGACCTCGCCGGTGACCGCCGAACCGACCCAGCGCTGCAGCGACTCACGGATCATCAGCGACTGCGGGTCGAGCCAGCGGCCCTCGTACATCAGTCGGCCCAGGCGCCGCCCCTCGGCGTGGTACTGGGCGAGGGTGTCCTCGTTGTGGATGGCGTTGACCAGACGCTCGTACGCGGCGTGCAGCAGGGCCATGCCGGGGGCCTCGTAGATGCCCCGGCTCTTGGCCTCGATGATCCGGTTCTCGATCTGGTCGGACATGCCCATGCCGTGGCGGCCGCCGATGGCGTTGGCCTCCATCACCAGGTCGACCGGGGAGGCGAACTCCTTGCCGTCGACCGTGACCGGGCGGCCCTGGTCGAAGCCGATCGTCACGTCCTCGGCCGCGATCTCGACGGACGGGTCCCAGAACCGGACGCCCATGATGGGCTCCACGGTCTCCACGCCGGTGTCGAGGTGCTCCAGCGTCTTGGCCTCGTGGGTGGCGCCCCAGATGTTGGCGTCGGTGGAGTACGCCTTCTCGGTGGAGTCCCGGTAGGGGAGGTCGTGGGCGACGAGCCACTCCGACATCTCCTTGCGGCCGCCCAGCTCGGTCACGAAGTCCGCGTCCAGCCACGGATTGTAGATCCGCAGCTGCGGGTTGGCGAGCAGGCCGTACCGGTAGAACCGCTCGATGTCGTTGCCCTTGAACGTGGAGCCGTCGCCCCAGATCTG
>NZ_JBHXNW010000013.1:120884-138657 GCF_042717365.1 Streptomyces sp. NPDC058534 | reverse complement strand
GTTCCCCGCGCCCCTTAAAGGCATGCACTCGCCGTCCCGACCCAGGGGCGCGGGGAACTGCGCGACCAGCCCCCAGCCGCCCGCACTCATGCGACGGCCGAAACCACGACGACGGCCAGCGGCGAGGCGGCGACCGCAAGCGCCGGGCAAGGGGGCGTGGCCCGCTGGGTGGGCCGAATGGTGCACTATTGCAAGCAGGTTGCTTGCAATAGTTAGCAGGGTCGGGCATGGTGGAGGCATGGCCTCGCTCAACGTCGGCAATCTCGGTGAGTACCTGCGCGAGCAGCGGCGCAACGCGCAGCTGTCGTTGCGGCAGCTCGCCGACGCCGCGGGCGTGTCCAACCCGTACCTGAGCCAGATCGAGCGCGGGCTGCGCAAGCCGAGCGCGGAGGTGCTCCAGCAGGTCGCCAAGGCGCTGCGCATCTCCGCCGAGACGCTGTACGTCCGCGCGGGGATCCTCGACGCCGAGCGGGACCGGGACGACGTGGAGACGCGCGCGGTCATCCTCGCCGACCCCTCGTTGAACGAGGGGCAGAAGCAGGTACTGCTCCAGGTCTACGAGTCCTTCCGCAAGGAGAACGGCCTCGGGACCGACGCGGACGACGGGGCCCCCTCCATACCGGGCCCGGCCGCGAAAGCATCACAAAACCCTCAGTAATACGTCATTCCGGAGGACCGCACCATGGCCATCACCGACGACCTGCGCAAGACCCTCAGCGACCCCACCCCGCTCTACTTCGCCGCCGGCACCGCCGACCTGGCCTTCCAGCAGGCCAAGAAGGTGCCGGTGCTGGTGGAGCAGCTGCGCACCGAGGCCCCGGCGCGTATCGACGCCGTGCGCAACACCGACCCGAAGGCCGTCCAGGAGAAGGCGACGGCCCGCGTCAAGGAGACCCAGGGGACCCTCCAGGCCAAGGCCAACGAGCTGTTCGGCTCCCTCGACGCCGACTTCAAGAAGCTCGGCGAGAGCGCCCAGGACCTCGCGCTGCGCTCGGTCGGCGTGGCCGCCGAGTACGCCGTCAAGGCCCGGGAGACCTACGAGAAGGTCGCCGAGCGCGGCGAGCACGCGGTGCGCACCTGGCGCGGCCAGGCCGCCGAGGGCATCGAGGACATCGCCGAGGACGTGGAGGAGCTGGCCGTCGCCGTCGAGCCGGCGAAGCCCAAGCCCGCCCCGTCCGAGCCCGTCCGGCTCACGGACGACAAGGCCGCCGCCGCGAAGAAGACCCCGGCTCCGCGCAAGGCCGCCCCGGCCAAGAAGAGCCCCGCCGCCAAGAAGACGACCCCGCCCGCCAAGTAGGCAGGGGACGCGGTCAGTGGGAGCGGGCCGGGCACCCTTGGGGTGTCCGGCCCGTTCTCCGGGTACGGTGACCGCGTAATGACGACCCGAGTCTGGTGGTGGACGTTGTGCTGATGCAGGGGTTCGCAGGCTTCATGTGGCTGCTGAGCATCGCCCTGATCCTTTTCAGCGGCTTCGCTTTGATCGACGCCGCCACGCGCCGCGAGGACGCCTACCGCGCGGCCGACAAGAAGACCAAGCCCTTCTGGCTGATCATCCTGGGGATCGCGTTCGTGGTGAACCTGATCTTCAACATCCTGTCGTTCCTGCCGATCATCGGCCTCATCGCGACCATCGTGTACATGGTCGACGTGCGGCCCGCGCTGCGCGGACTGCCGGGCGGCGGCCGCAGCACCCGCCGCGGCTCCAGCAGCGACGGCCCCTACGGGCCGTACAACGGCGGCCGCTGACGGGGCGCTGACGGGGCGCTGACGGGAACCCCCGCGCGGAGCGCGGTCACCGGGACCGGGCGGCTCAGGCCGTCCGGTCCAGCAGGACCACCGCTACGTCGTCCGCCAGCTCGCCGCCGTTCAGTTCGCGGACCTCGTTGACGGTCGCCCGCAGCAACTGCTCGCCCTGCAGACCCTCGGCGAACTGGCGGCGGACCAGCTCCACCATGCCGTCCTGGCCCAGCCGCTCCCGGCCCTCGCCGATGTGGCCCTCGATCAGGCCGTCGGTGTAGAGCATCAGGCTCCACTCGGCACCCAGCTCCACCTGCATACGCGGCCAGCGGGCGCCCGGCAGCAGGCCCAGCGCCGGGCCGTTGTTGTCGTAGGGCAGCAGCCGTGCGGGCCTGCCCGGGGCGGCGACCAGCGGGGACGGGTGGCCGGCCAGGCACAGGCCGGCGCGGCGGCCGTCCGGGGAGATGTCCACGGCGCACAGCGTCGCGAAGATCTCGTCGTCAGCCCGCTCGTGCTCCAGCACCTGCTGAAGGGTGCCGAGCAGCTCGTCGCCGCAGAGCCCCGCCAGGGTCAGCGCACGCCACGCGATCCGCAGCTCCACGCCGAGCGCCGCCTCGTCCGGGCCGTGCCCGCAGACGTCGCCGATCATGGCGTGCACGGTGCCGTCCGGGGTGCGCACGACGTCGTAGAAGTCGCCGCCGAGCAGCGCGCGGGAGCGGCCCGGGCGGTAGCGGGCGGCGAAGCGCAGCGGGGAGCCGGCGAGCAGCGGGGTCGGCAGCAGGCCGCGCTCCAGACGGCGGTTCTCCTGCGCCCGCAGCCGGCCCTCGGCCAGGCGCCGCTCCGCCGAGTCGGACCGCTTGCGCTCCACGGCGTACCGGATCGCCCGGCTCAGCAGACGGCCGTCCAGCTCGTCGCGGAACAGGTAGTCCTGGGCGCCGACCGCCACGGCCTCCGCGCCGCGCTCGGCATCGCTGGAGGAGGTGAGCGCGAGCACGGCGTGCCGGGGCGCGAGCTCCAGTACGTGCCTGAGCACCGCCAGCTCGTCGTCGCCCTCCGCGCGCCCGTCGCCGTCGGCGTCCGCGTTGGCGCGGGCCGGGGCGGGGGCCGACAGGGCGAGGTCCAGCAGGATGCAGTGGACGTCGTCGGTCAGCAGCCGCGCGGCCTCGGTGAGGTTGCGGGCGGTGCGGACGCGGATCGGCTTGCCGGTCTGGTCGATCAGGTCGGGCACGAGCGGTGAGCCGGCCGGATCGTCCTCGATCAGCAGCAGCGTCAGGTTCGTGGGGATGGTGCTTCCACGGCGGCCCGTGGGCCTCTCGCGCTTCTCCGTGGTGTTCTCTCGCTGACTGGTGGGGTTGTCGGCCGGGTTCGTCCCGGGCGGGGCCTGTTCCTTGGAAGGGCCGCTGTCCGGGGACGCGGCGGGCGCCTGACCACACTCCACGGCCGGGATCGCCCTCTGCCGCGGTACGGGTACGGGCATCGTCTTGGTTTCCTTCCCTCCCCCCGAGGGCATGGCGGGGCGAGGGACCTCGACCCACCGACGGGGACCATAACGGGTGACGGCGCCGCTGCGGAATGGTCCAGCACACGCCGGTCCGCCATCGGCCACTGTCATATGCCGCGTTATCGGCCGCAGTTGGACACGTCGCCCCGGGACCGGGGATGACGAACGTCACGCGGGGGGTGCGCCGGGGGTGCGGTGGGTCACGTGGCCCGCTTCACGTCCCCGGCGCGGAGCGCGTGGCCCGCGTCACCGCTCCGGTGCCGCCGGGTCCGGCCGGACCACCCCGAGGATCGGCATCGTGCCCGCTCCGGCGATCGTGATCGAGCGCCCCGGGCGCGGGGCGTGCACGACGGAGCCGTCGCCGACGTACATGCCGACGTGGCTGGCGTCGTCGAAGTAGATGATCAGGTCACCGGGGCGCATGTCCTCGACGTCGACGCGCTTCAGCTGCTTCCACTGCTCCTGCGAGGTGCGCGGGATGGTGCGCCCGGCCGCCACCCAGGCCTGGGAGGTCAGGCCGGAGCAGTCGTAGGACTTGGGGCCCTCGGCGCCCCACTGGTACGGCTTGCCGATCTGGGCGGTGGCGTACTCGACCGCCTTCCTGCCCCGCTCGGTCGCCTCGCGGTCGAGGTCCTTGAGGATGCCGGAGTCGAGCCACGCGGTCTGGGCCTTGGCCTGGGCCTCCCGCTCCAGCTCGGCGAGGCGCTCCTTCTCCTCCTTGGCCAGCTCGGACTCCAGCTTCTCGGCCGCCGCGATCTGCTTCTCGATCTTCTTCTGGGCGGTGGCCTTGGTCTTGCGGTTCGCCTCCAGCTTCTTGAAGCGGGCGGAGGCGTCCGCCGCGTAGGTCTTCAGGTCCTCCTGGGCGCGGGACAGCTCGCCGAGCAGGCCCTTGGTCGCGCGCTGGCCCTGGAGCACCCGGCCGGTGCCGTCGAGGAAGTCGCCGGGGTCGTCGCTGAGCATCAGCTTGGCCTCGTCGGGCAGGCCGCCGGTGCGGTACTGGGCGCGGGCCGCGGCGCCGGCGCGGTCCTTGAGCCGGTCCAGCTTCTCCTGGCCCTTGACGATCTTCTTGGCCAGCTCGACGATCTCGGCGTTCTGCTTCTCGGCCTTCTCCTCGGCGGCGTTGTACTCGTCCGTGGCCGAGGCGGCCGCGCGGTAGAGCGAGTCGAGCTTCTTGCGTACGGCCTCCAGGTCCTTGCCGCGCCCGGGGTCCGGGGCGGGGGAGGCGCTGGGCGTGCCCCGTGACGGTGTGGGGCCGGGGTCCGCGAACGCGGTGCCCGGTGCCGCGAGCACGGTGACCGCGCAGACCACGGTCACGGCAGCGGTCATCAAGCCATGCTTCCCCGTACGCATACGTCGCCCCCAAACTGGTTAACCGTCAGTAACATAGCGCTCGGGGGATCGTGCCATGCCGGCGCGGAAAGCGACAGAGGCCGCGCGCTTCCCTCCTGCTTCCCCCCTTCTGCCGCGCCGTACGACGATGCCCCTCGCTGTTCCCCTTGCTGTATCCCTGACTGTGTGACGAACGCCGCACGGAGATCGTTCCCGCCCGGCGGGTTCAAGTGCGCGGCGCCAACGCCTCCCACCGCACCGTCACTTCGCCCTGGCGCCACCGCGCCGGTCCGTCCGTCACCGGCCAGTCGGCCGTCAGGTCCCGCACCGCGCGCATCCAGCGCTGGCGGGCGCCATAAGAGGCGTAGGGCGCGGCGGCGGCCCAGGCGCGGTCGAAGTCGCGCAGGAACGCGTGCACGGGCTCGCCGGGGACGTTGCGGTGGATGAGTGCCTTCGGCAGCCGCTCGGCCAGGTCGGAGGGGCGGTCCAGGGAGCCGAGGCGGGTCGCGAGGGTGACCGTGCGCGGACCCTCAGGGCCCAGCGCCACCCACACGTGCCGGCGCCCGACCTCGTCGCAGGTGCCCTCGACCAGGAGCCCTCCGCGCGAGTCCTGCGACGCCGGCGCGAGCCGCGCGCACAGCCGCCGCCAGACGGCGGCGACCTCCTCCTCGTCGTACTGGCGCAGCACGTTCGCCGCGCGGATCAGCGACGGGGGTGGGGAGACGGGCACCTCGAAGCCGCCGTGCCGGAAGACGAGCCCCGCGCGCGCGTACGGTTCGGCCGCCGCCACCCGGGCCGGGTCGATCTCGACGCCCACCACGCGCGCGTGCGGGGCGACGGTGCGCAGGCGGTGCAGCAGCTCCACGGCCGTCCAGGGGGCCGCGCCGTAGCCGAGGTCGACGGCGACGGAGTCGGCGGCCCGGCGCAGTTCGGCGCCGTGCGTGGCCGTGATCCAGCGGTCCATGCGGCGCAGGCGGTTCGGATTCGTGGTCCCGCGCGTGACCGTGCCCAGGGGGCGGGGGGCGCGGGGTGGTGGCATGCGTACGAGGGTATGCGGCGGGGCGGATGCGCGGTTCCGGGGTGCTGGGCTGCCGGGGGCTTGACGGCTAACGGCGTTAGCCATACGGTGTGGCTAACGACGTTAGCTCGCCCACTCCCCGGGAGGCACCCATGAGCACGGTCGCGCCGGCAGTCACCGCCCGCACGGTCACCGCCCGCACGGTCGTCAGCCGCACCGCGTGGCTGCTGAGCGCGCTGTTCTGGTCGGCGTTCGCCGTCCTGGAGGCCGTCAACCACGGCTGGGTCGCGGGCCTGCTGGCCTTCGCCTTCTTCCTGGCGCCCGACCTGACGTTCCTCGTCGGAATGTCCGACGCGCCCCGCATGGAGAAGGGACGGCTGACGCCCCGCGCGGTGCCGTACTACAACGCCGCCCACCGCGCACTGATCCCGCTCGCGCTCGCGGTGCTCTACACCGTGACGCCGGTGACCTGGGCGCCCGCGTTCGCGGCGCTGTGCGGGTGGCTCGCGCACATCTCGTACGATCGCGCCTTCGGTTACGGACTGCGCACCAAGGAGGGCTACCAGCGTGGCTGACCGCCTGTCCCCCCGGGCCCGGGAGATCGCCGCGGCCGCCCGCACGCTCCTGGAGGAGTCCGGGCCCGCCGCGCTCACCCTGCGGGCCATCGCCGACCGCCTCGGCATCAAGGCCCCCTCCCTGTACAAGCACTTCCCCGACAAGGAGGCGGTCGAGACCGAGTTGGTCGTCCAGTCGCTCACCGAGGCGGCCGAGGCCATGGAGGCCGCCGAGACGCGCGAGCCCGGCTCGCTGGCGGCGCTGGCGGAGGCGTACCGGGCCTACGCGCTGGCCCACCCCCACCTGTACTGCCTGATGACCGAACGCCCCCTGCCCCGCGCGTCCCTCCCGGCCGGCCTGGAGGACCGGGCCGCCGCGCCGCTGATGCGGGTCTGCGGCGGGGACCTGGACCTGGCCCGCTCCTTCTGGGCGTTCGCGCACGGGATGGTGGTACTCGAGATCCACGGCAGGTTTCCCGCCGGCGCGGACCTGGCGGGGGCATGGAAGCGGGGGGTCGGGGCGCTGCGCCCGTAGGTGGCGCCCATGGGTGGCGCCCGTAGGCGGTCCAAGGGGTGGCACGCACCCGGCCCTCGAACGGTTGAGCGATAGCCGGTAATGATTCGGCAAAGGTCGGTAAACCGGAAATGGAGCACCGCCATCCGGTGTTCCACCCCGTGGAGGGCGGCGTCTGTCCTCCGACCGGCATGCCCGCAGCGTGGAGGAGTGGCTCGTGAGCCAGTACGTCAGCAGGCTCGGGCGTCGCTCACCGGCGGCCTCCCCGCGGCTCCGGCTGCTGCGCAGGCCCCGCCGCGTCGCCATGCTCTCCGTGCACACCTCACCGCTCCACCAGCCCGGCACCGGCGACGCCGGCGGCATGAACGTCTACATCGTCGAACTCGCGCAGCGCCTCGCCGCGATCAACATCGAGGTCGAGATCTTCACGCGCGCGACGGCCGGGGGACTCCCGCCGTCCGTCCAGCTCGCCCCCGGCGTCCTCGTCCGGCACGTCGACGCCGGCCCGTACGAAGGGCTTTCCAAGGAGGAGCTGCCCGCCCAGCTCTGCGCCTTCACCCACGGCGTCATGCAGGCGTGGGCCGGACACCGCCCCGGCCACTACGACCTGGTCCACTCCCACTACTGGCTCTCCGGCCACGTCGGCTGGCTCGCCGCCCAGCGCTGGGGCGCCCCCCTCGTGCACGCCATGCACACCATGGCCAAGGTCAAGAACGCCAACCTGGCCGACGGCGACACCCCCGAACCGGCCGCGCGCGTCATCGGCGAGACCCAGATCGTCTCCGCCTCCGACCGCCTCATCGCCAACACGGCGGAGGAGGCCGACGAACTCGTCCGCCACTACGCCGCGGACCCCGCCAAGGTCGCCGTCGTCCACCCCGGTGTGAACCTCGACCGGTTCCGCCCCTTCCCCAAGGGCGCCGTCCCCGGCCCGGACCGCAGCGGCAACGCCCGCGCCGCCGCTCGCGCCCGCCTCGGCCTGCCCCAGGACGCGCTGATCCCGCTCTTCGCGGGCCGCATACAGCCCCTCAAGGCACCGGACGTACTGCTGCGCGCCGTCGCCGTACTCCTCGACGAACGCCCCGAGCTCCGCTCCCGCATCGTCGTCCCCGTCGTCGGCGGCCCCAGCGGCAGCGGCCTCGCCAAGCCGGAGGGCCTGCAGAAGCTCGCCGCGCGGCTCGGCATCGCCGACGTCGTACGGTTCCGCCCGCCCGTCGGTCAGGAGCAGCTCGCCGACTGGTTCCGGGCCGCGTCCGTGCTGGTCATGCCGTCCTACAGCGAGTCCTTCGGCCTGGTCGCCATAGAGGCCCAGGCGGCCGGTACGCCGGTGCTCGCCGCGGCGGTCGGCGGCCTCCCGGTCGCCGTGCGGGACGGGCTCACCGGCCGCCTCGTCCAGGGCCACGACCCCGCCGCGTACGCGCGCGTGCTGCGCGACTTCGCCGACAACCCGGAGCTGACGGCGAGGATGGGCGACGCCGCCGCCCGGCACGCCCAGTCCTTCGGCTGGGGCAGCGCCGCCGCCGCCACCGCCGACGTCTACACGGCCGCGATCCAGGCCCACCGCCGTCGCGTACGCTCGCACCATGGCTGAGGCGCGCGGGACGACGGCAGCGGTGATCGAGGGGGCGCTCAAGGACGCCGACGTCGAATGGGAGAGCCCCGCAGCCGGCAACTACGTCGTCAAACTCCCCGGCACCCGCAAGCTGTCGACGACCGTCTCCCTCCTCCTCGGCCGGCACTCGCTCTCCCTCAACGCGTTCGTCATCCGCCACCCCGACGAGAACGAACCGGCCGTCCACCGCTGGCTGCTGGAGCGCAACCTCAAGCTCTACGGCGTCGGTTACGCCGTCGACCGCCTCGGCGACATCTACGTCTCCGCGAAACTCCCCCTGGCCGCCGTCACCGCCGACGAGATCGACCGCCTCCTCGGACAGGTCCTGGAGGCCGCCGACGGAGCCTTCAACACCCTGCTGGAGCTGGGCTTCGCGTCCGCCATCCGCAAGGAGTACGAGTGGCGGACCGCGCGAGGGGAGTCGACGCGGAACCTGGAGGCGTTCCAGCACCTGATCGAGCGCGGCGGGCACTGATGCCGGTGGCCGGCGCCGCCGTCAGTGGCTGCTGCTGCTGCCGCCGCTGCCGCGGTAGCGCCCCGGGGTGACCCCCACCAGACGCTTGAAGTGCCGGGTCAGATGGGCCTGGTCGTAGAAACCGGTGACCCCGGCCACGTCCGCCGGGGCGTGTCCCGCCAGCAGCAGGCGCCGGGCCCGGTCGACCCGGCGGGACATCAGGTACTGGTGCGGCGCGATGCCGTAGGCGCCGCTGAACGCCCGTACCAGGTGGGCCGGATGGGCCGGCACCAGCGCGGCCGCCTCCGTCAGGCCGATGCCCTCGACGACCCGTTCGTCCAGCAGCTCCCGCAGCCGCCGGGCGAGTTCGGGGTCCCGGCGCTCCGCGCCCACCTCGTGCCGGGGCACCAGATGGGACCGCAGCCGCTCGCCGACGAACGTCAGCCGACTCTCCGCCTCCAGCTCGTCGCCGGGCAGGGCGAGCGCGGTGTGCAGCTGCCCGACCCGGCGGCGCAGCAGCGGATCACGCAGGTCCGGGGCGTCCACGGCCGGCCCGATCAGCTCGTCCCCCAGCCGGGAGGCGTCCAGGTACAGCACCCGCTTGCGGAAGCCGTCCGGCGTCGCGGGCGAGCCGTTGTGCGGCACGTGCGGCGGCAGCAGCGACACCGTGTCGTGCGGGGTTCCGTGCTCGTGCCGGTCCAGGTCGTACCGTACGGCCCCGTCGTCGACGATCAGCAGCGTCCACACGTCGTGGACGTGCATCGGGTAGGCGTACTCGGTGTAGTGGGCGTGGAAGACCTCGACGACGCCCGGGACGCGGGGTCGCCAGGCGGACACGCTCCGCTGGTCGTTCCGCTGGCCGGCCATGCAAAAAACGTACAAGACCGGGCGGGGTGCGGGTCGGCAGTCTCACCGTATGAGCACGCACGATGCACCCCCTGAGGCTCCTGAGGATGGGACCCCCATCCAGCCCCCCATCCGCTTCGACACCAAGATCGCCGTCCTGCTGCGCGAGGACCTGGAGACCTGGCAGCGCCTGAACGTCACGGCCTTCCTGGTCAGCGGCCTGAGCGCGCAGTTCCCCGAGGTGATCGGGGAGCCGTACGAGGACGCGGACGCCGTCGGCTACCTGCCGATGTTCCGCCAGCCGGTGCTGGTCTTCGAGGGCACGAAGGAGACGCTGACGAACGCCCACGCGCGCGTGCTGTCGCGCGCCCTGCCCCGCGCGCTCTTCACGTCCGACCTCTTCGCCACGGGCAACGACCGCGACAACCGCGCGGCGGTACGGGCCGTGCCCACGGCGGAGCTGGACCTGGTGGGACTCGCGGTGTACGGCCCGAAGAACGCGGTGGACAAGGTGCTGAAGGGGGCGCGGATGCACCCGTGAGCGGGGGGCCGGCGGGGGCCGGCGCCAGCGGCGCTGCCGGTGCCGGTGGCGCTGTCGGCGCCGGTGCCGGTCAGACGGCGCTGATCTCGGGCTTGGTGGGCGCGGGCGTCCCGGAGGCGGCTGCGGCCGCCCCCGCCACCCCCGCCACCTCCGCCTCCTCCGTCGGCAGCCCCCGCATCAGCGCCCAGTACCCGGCCGCCGCCACCGTGCCGACGACCGCGCAGGTGCCCCACAGCCACTCGGCGCCCCAGCGGTCGATGACGAAACCGGACATCAGCGGGGCGACGAGCGAGGCGACGGCCCAGGACATGGTGTACATGCCCTGGTAGCGCCCGCGTCCGTGTACAGGGGAGAGGCGGACGACGAGCCCGGTCTGCGTCGGCGCGTTGACGATCTCGGCGAGCGTCCACACGCACACGGTGAGCGCGAAGACGCCGACCGACCCGGCGAAGGCGGTGAGCCCGAAGCCGTACCCGGCCAGCAGGGACGAGGCGACGAGCAGCAGCCGCGGATCACGGTGCTCGATGAACCGGGTGACGGGAATCTGGAGTACGACGATCAGGATGCCGTTGACGGCGATCGCCATGCCGAAGTCCGCGGGCGTGAAACCGGCCTCGCCCATGGCGACCGGCAGCCCCAGATACCCCTGCTGGAAGATCACGGCGACCAGGAACGACAGCCCGACGACGCTCATGTACCGCCCGTCGCGCAGCACGGTCCCGAGAGAGACGGCCACGTCCGCGCCCTCGTCGTCGGCGGCGCCCTCCTGCGACGGCCGGGACTCGGGCAGCTTCACGAAGACGAGGACGGCGCAGACCAGCGTCATGCCCGCCTCGATGAGGAAGCCCGCGAGATAGCTGACCTCGGCGATGAACCCGGCCGCCATGGAGGAGATCGCGAAGCCGAGGTTGATCGCCCAGTAGTTGAGCGAGAAGGCCCGGATACGGTCCTCGGGCCGCACGATGTCCGCCATCATCGCCTGCACGGCCGGCCGGGAGGCGTTGCTGGCCATGCCGACCACGAACGCGACGGCGGAGATGGCGAGGGGGTGGTGCACGAAGCCGAGCACCGCGACGGACAGGGCGGTCGAGGTCTGGGCGACCAGCAGCGTGGGCCGCCGCCCGAGCCGGTCGGTCATCACCCCGGCGCCCACCGAGGACACGACCCCGCCGAGCCCGTGCAGGGCGGCGACCAGACCGGCGTACGAGGCGGAGTAGCCGCGGTCGATGGTCAGGTACAGCGCCATGAAGGTGGCGACGAAGCCACCGAGCCGGTTGACCAGGGTGCTGGTCCACAGCCACCAGAACTCGCGGGGGAGCCCGGAGACGGTCTCCCGTGCGGCACGTCTGAGACCGGCGACGGACATGGGACCCCCGTGGAAGATACAAGCGGATGTAAGCGGCTGAAGCGGTGAGCACAACTTACGAACGGGATGTCGGACGGGGCCACCCAATTAACACTTCTCGTCAACCGTCCGCCCACCGGGCGCCCCGCGCGGGGGGTCAGGGGTTCGATTACGCTCGGAGCCATGGCCGACGCACCGTACAAGCTGATCCTCCTCCGCCACGGCGAGAGCGAGTGGAACGAGAAGAACCTGTTCACCGGCTGGGTGGACGTCAACCTCACCGCGAAGGGCGAGAAGGAGGCGACGCGCGGCGGCGAGCTGCTCAAGGACGCCGGCCTGCTGCCCGACGTGCTCCACACGTCCGTCCAGAAGCGCGCGATCCGCACGGCCCAGCTCGCGCTGGAGGCCGCCGACCGCCACTGGATCCCGGTCCACCGCCACTGGCGCCTCAACGAGCGCCACTACGGCGCCCTCCAGGGCAAGGACAAGGCGCAGACCCTCGCGGAGTTCGGCGAGGAGCAGTTCATGCTGTGGCGCCGCTCCTACGACACCCCGCCGCCCGCGCTGGACCGCGACGCCGAGTACTCCCAGTTCGACGACGCCCGCTACGCGGCCCTCCCGCCGGAGCTGCGCCCGCAGACGGAGTGCCTGAAGGACGTCGTCGTCCGGATGCTCCCGTACTGGTTCGACGCGATCGTCCCGGACCTCCTCACCGGCCGCACGGTCCTGGTCGCCGCCCACGGCAACTCCCTGCGCGCCCTCGTCAAGCACCTCGACGGCATCTCCGACGCCGACATCGCGGGCCTGAACATCCCGACCGGCATCCCGCTGTCCTATGAGCTGGACGCGGAGTTCAAGCCGCTGAACCCGGGCGGGACGTACCTGGACCCGGACGCGGCCGCGGCTGCGATCGAGGCGGTCAAGAACCAGGGGAAGAAGAAGTAGTAGACGTGATCACGCCCCCGACCTGTGCGAAGGGCGCAGGGCGGGGGCGACGGTCCTGAAGACGAGGTCGTGTCGGGCGGCCCCTCAGTCCTCGGGGTCGCGCAGGCCGACGCAGTCAAAGGCCCAGAAAGCCTCTGAGTAGACGAAGGTGCCCGTCATCCACGGCTCGTGAGCGGACAACCGGGCGACCTGAAACGCGGCTTCGGGAATACGCAGCGACGGCGAACGGAAGCCCACCGCGCCGGCACCCTCGAAGCCGCGCGTGCCGTAGTAGCGCGGCGAACCCTCCAGGAATACCAACGGCACACCCTGACGGTCGGCCGCTTCGAGCGCATGGGCGATGAGCAGCGTGCCTATGCCCCGACGCTGGAACTCCGGTACCACGCCCAGCGGTGACAGCGACAGGACGTCCACGATCCGGCGCGGAGCATCCAGCCTCGTCGCGCTCAGCAGCACATGTCCTACGACGCGGTCGTCGACGGCGGCGACGAAGGACATCGGCGCCAGTGCGGCCTCCGCAGCGCGAAGTGCCTCCACGAGCCCGGGAACCCGATCGCCGTCACCGAAGGCGCGCGTGTGAACCTCGCGCACCTGTCGATGATCGTCAGCGGTCTCTTGCCGGATCACCAGCCCGGCACTATCGGCAGTGGTCCGGGGGCCTCCAGGCGCATGGTGTGACGTCATGGTGCCGACAGTAGATCGCGGAGCAACTCATCCGCGAGGCATTTGCGCACCCCGTGGCCCTCAGGCCCCCAGCCGCTCCACCACCCTTGGCCGCCGGGGGCTGCTGTCCACTGCGTTCGTCATGAGGGCCAGGCGTCAGCCATCACGAAGGAGACGGCCGTTCCCCCGAAGCGGCTCGGGCCGGAGTGCCAGGACGCTGCGATGGAGTCGACCAGGAGCAGCCCCCGCCCGTGGGCGTCGCAGGCATCCGGCCGGCGCAGACGTACGTTCGCCGGAAGGCCCGGATTGTGCACCTCCACACGGAGATTGGTCCCTTCACGGAACCACTCGACCCGGACGAACCAGGCGTACTCCGTACTCCCGTAAAGAATTGCGTTGGTCACGAGCTCCGAGACCAACAGCACGCAGTCGTCGAGGGAGCAGCGGGGTTCGTACGGGGCGATGAACCTCCGAAACCAGCGACGGGCTCGGGGGACGGACTCCGGAGTCGGGTGCAAGGCCATCATTCCGAGCCGCGGTGACTCCTCACAGGGATACCGATCGATCACAAAGGACATCCGTACTCACTCCCCGCTGCCCTCGCGATCACGGCAGCACTGGTTCCCGGCCGTCGCAGCATGTCGATCGGCGCAGACGCAGAGGCCCCATACGCAACCTCTCTAGACATCTTGAGATTGGATTACCTCTCTAGAGATGTCAACCCAAAGGTGGTGGGCTGCCGCCCGGACGAGACGCCTGCGACTACACGCAGCGAGCGACCACCCGACCTGTGGCCTAAGGTGTCTAGAGAGGCGAGAGGAGGGTTCCGGAATGGCCAAGACCGACGACGACCGTCGGCCCAAGTACCAGCGGATCGCGGACTCCCTGCGCGAGGCGATCCAGTCGGGCGACTACGGTCCCGGTGATCGACTGCCTGGGGAGAACGACCTCATGACCACGTACGACGTGGCCCGCATGACGGCCCGGCAGGCCCTGAGCGTCCTCCGTGACGAAGGCGTCGCCGAGGCCCGCAAGGGCGCCGGCGTCTTCGTGCGCGCCTTCCGCCCCATCCGGCGCCGAGGCATCGACCGACTGGCCCGCGACCAGTGGGGCAATGGCCGCTCCGTCTGGTCGACAGACGTCGAGGATCGCGCACTTGAGGTCGACCGGATCACGGTGTCCGAGGAGGTGCCGCCGGAACGCGTCAGCGCGGTCATGAATCTGACCGGCGAGGACACAGCGTGCGTGAGGCGCAGGCGCTTCGCCCTCGACAGCAAGCCGGTCCTGCTCGCGACGAGCTATCTCCCCATGTCCCTGGTTGCCGGATCCCGCATCACCGAGGAGGACACCGGGCCAGGCGGTGCATACGCCAGACTCACCGAACTCGGCCACGAGCCGGTGCACTTCCGCGAGGAGGTCCGCTCACGCATGCCGTCACAGGACGAGGTGGCGCAGTTGGAAATGTCCTCGGGCACTCCGGTCATCCTCATCTGCCGCACCGCCTTCACGGACGGCGGCCGCGCCGTCGAGGTCAACGAGATGACCCTGGACGCCGCTTCGTACGTCCTGGAGTACGACTTCGACGCCTGAGCCCGTGCGGCCCCGATCAGCGTGTCGAGTCTCAGTTGATGGTCGACGGCTTGGCGCCGGGCGACGCTCCCGCCTCCGCCCCGCTCCGCCCGGCCGCCGGACGCGCGCGTCGCGGCAAGCTTACGAGCCCCCGATCTCTCGCCCCATATGGCCTGCACCGGATGCAAGGGCCCGGGGCCTCGACGACGATTGCAGGGCGAACATGCGTGTGCCGACACGCCGGTGAGAGGTGGAAAGACCATGAGGGTGTTGCTGACCGTCCAGATGGACACCGAGAAGGCGAACAAGGCGATCACGGGCAAGACGTTGCCCAAGACGATGAAGTCGGTGCTCGACCGAGCCAAGCCGGAGGCTGCGTACTTCGGGGACAAGGATGGGATGCGCACCGGATTCATCGTCTTCGACCTGAAGGAGATGTCCGACATCCCCTTCATCGTCGAACCGTTCTTCCAGGACCTCGGTGCCAAGGTGACCTTCACGCCCGTGATGAATTTCGACGATGTCCAGGCCGGTCTGCAGAAGTACGGATCGAGCTGATCGCACCCGGGAAACTGTTGGCGCTGTTCAGACCTCCAACGGGCCGCGCAACGTGGCGGAGGCCGGTGGGGCGCAGCGAGGCGTACGCGCGCCTGATCGGCCGGCGTCCTCGCCGTAGTGGCTGGCTGTCGTCGGCTGAGGCACACACGAGCCCGTATCCAGCTCTGAGCAGACGTCGTAGGTCACCCACCTGCGGACAAGAAGAAACAGCTGATTTGAGCGTGCCCCTCACCTGCGCGAGTGAGGGGCATTCGCATGCCTTGGCGCTCTCTGGGAATTGCATGACTCGGTAATCGGCGGGACGCTGGACACGTCAGCCTTACGGCGCCGACCGGGCAATCGGCGACCGACGCTGCGACCGGAGAGGCGGAGGCCGGGTGGGACGGGGTGCTTCGCCTCCTCCAAGGAGAACGCCATGCAGAGTGCAACCCTGGAAGCGATGCAGACCGCGCTGCGCGGGCCCGTCATAGGTCCGCAGGACGCCGAATACTCCCAGGCCCGCAAGGTCTACAACGCAATGATCGACAAGCATCCCGCTGCCATCGTGCCATGCAGGGATGCTGCCGATGTCATGTCCGCGCTCACTTTCATCCGTGACGCCGGACTGGAACTCGCCGTCCGGGGTGGCGGACACAGCGGCCCCGGCCTCTGTCTGGTGGACGGCGGCGTCACCATCGACCTCTCGCCGATGCGCGGAGTACGTGTCGACCCCGTCGACAAGACCGCCCAGGTCGGCGGCGGAAGCCAGCTCAGCGACCTCGACCACGCCACCCACGCCTTTGGGCTCGCCACACCCACCGGCATCATCTCGATGACCGGCGTCGGGGGGCTGACGCTCGGCGGCGGTCACGGCTACCTCACCCGCAAGTACGGCCTGACCGTGGACAACCTGCTGGCCGCCGACGTCGTGCTGGCCGACGGCAGCTTCGTCACCGCGAACGAGACCGAACATCCGGACCTGTTCTGGGCCCTGCGCGGTGGCGGCGGCAACTTCGGCATCGTGACCTCCTTCACCTACCGGCTCCACCCGGTGGACACCGTCGGGGGCGCGATCACCGTGTGGCCGGTCGATCGCACCCGCGAGGTGCTGGCGTGGTACCGCGACTTCCTCCCGCAAGCACCCGAGGACGTGTACGGCTTCTTCTCGCTCTTCGTCATCCCGCCCGGCCCACCGTTCCCCGAGGAAATCCACGGGCGGAAGATGTGCGGCGTCGTGTGGTGCTACACCGGTGATCCGAGCCGCTTCGAAGAGACACTCACGGCAGTACGGGAGCCCGGACCGCCGGCCTTCCACTTCACGGCACCGATGCCCTACCCCGCGTTGCAGGGCATGCTCGACGACGTGATCCCCACCGGGTACCAGTGGTACTGGCGCGGCGATTTCTTCGACCGCATCCCGGATGCCGCCATGGACGTACACCTCAAGTACGGCGAGAACCTCCCCACCCAGCTCTCGCTGATGCACCTCTACCCGGTCGACGGGGCCGCCCACCGGGTGGGCCGGGACGACACCGCGTGGAGCTACCGCGACGCCGTCTGGTCCGGCGTCCTGGCCGGCGTCGACCCCGACCCGGCCAACGCCGAGGCCATCAGGCAATGGTGCGTCGACTACTGGGAGGAGCTGCACCCGCACTCCATGGGCGGCTCGTACGTGAACTTCATGGGTACGGGCGAGGGCCAGGAGCGGGTCCGGGCCACCTATCGGGACCACTACGACCGGCTCGCACAGGTCAAGCGGACGTACGACCCGGACAACATCTTCAACGCCAACCAGAACATCAGGCCGGCCCAGCGGCAATGACCACCGGACCTTGCGCCACGCCGCCGCGCGTTGGGCAGGCGGTGACCGACGCCATCCCCACGAGTTCAGCCAGTCCGTCCGTGAGCAGCGGCCGACGCGGCAGCGGAAAGTCCTTGTACACCGGACAAACGATGGGCAGGAGGCATGCTGTGCCGAAGTTTCTCATTCAGGCCACCTACACGCACGAGGGCACCAAGGGGCTGCTCAAGGAAGGCGCCAGCGGCCGTCGCTCCGCCGTCGACCAGGTCGTCACCGGCCTCGGCGGGCAGGTCGAGGCCATGTACTTCGCCTTCGGGGAGCACGACGTCGTGCTCATCGTCGACTTCCCCGACCCGATCTCCATGGCCGCCGTCAGCCTCACCGTCAAGGCCAGCGGTGCCCTCCACACCCGGGCCACCCCGCTCCTCACCCTCGACGAGATCGACGAGGCCGCCCGCCGACAGGTCACCTTCCGCGCTCCCGGCACCTGAAAGGCCTGCTCTTTCAGGCCCCCACCCGCTCCACCAGCCGCACAGTCACCCTGTCGCCCTCCCCCTTCCCGATCGCCCTCCGTACCTCCGCCTTGACCGGCAACTTGTGGGTGCCGTCGCCCAGGGCCATGAAGGATGAATTGCTTGTTCATGGTCCGTACCGCCTGTTCGGGAGTTCGCGTGCGTCCGGTTTCAGTAGGTAGGACCGGGCCCGGGCCCCCCAAAAAAACGTTGGCGGGCCGGAGGGGGTTAACCCCCGTGCCCCCGGGGGGCCCGTTGGCCCCTGGCCCGTGTTTAAAACAACCGGGCGTGGCTG
>NZ_JBHXNW010000013.1:100806-120874 GCF_042717365.1 Streptomyces sp. NPDC058534 | reverse complement strand
ACTCCCCGGGTTCGGTAACGCCTGTTTGTGTTTTCGTGGGTCTCGTTTTTCTTTTGTTCGCCCCGGGACCGCCAAAACAAACCCTGGGGGGCCGGGCGGACGGTGCTTACGCCGGTTCCACCGGGAGCCACAGTTCGCACGTCGCCGTTGTGAAGTCCTCCGTGCGGTCGAGGACGGCCACGATCGACGGGCCGGGGCGCAGGCGCCACGGGTTGGAGGGGAACCACTCGGAGGCCGTCGCGGCCCAGGCGGTCTGGAGGGTTTCCGGGTGGGGGCCCGAGGTGCGGAAGACCGCCCACATGCCTGCCGGGACCTCGATGGCGTCGAGGTCGTCGGGCGCCGGTGTGTCCCGAGTGACCGCGACGCCGTGCAGGTAGGTCAGGTCGGTGCCCTCCGCGCTGTCGGGGGCGAGGTCGTCGCAGACCTGGAGCAGGCCCGCCGGGTCGGTGTCGCCGAGGGCCTTCAGGCGGGCGTGCTCCTGCGAGGGCAGTGCGGCGATGTGCTCCTGGATGTGCGGGTTGACGCCCTCGTGGATGAGGGGGACGCGCGCCGCGTGTCCGATCAGGCGGAACGCGGGGCGGTCGGCGAAACGGGTGTCCATGGGAGTGCTCCCTTCGACGGTCAGGCGGAACCTGAGCTGCGGTTGTGAGTGAAGGGGGCCTCCGTCGCGGCGTACGTCACGCGGTCCGGCGCCGTGCACCGACCGGAACGCGCGTCCGAACGCCTCCGTCGAGCCGTATCCGTGGCGGACGGCGATGCTCAGCAGGTCGTCCTCGCCCCGTACGACGTCGGCGGCGGCGACCGTCATGCGGCGCCGCCGGACGTACTCCGACAGCGGCATGCCCGCCAGCGACGAGAACATCCGGCGCAGGTGGTACTCGGTCGTGCCGAGCGTTCCGGCCAGTGCGGGTACGTCGAGTTCCTCGGTGAGGTGTTCCTCGACGAGATCGACCAGCCTGTTCAGTGCCGAGATCACGGGACCTCCCTTCTGCGTCAACCGTGGCAGGGGGCGGTCCCGCTCCGCCCGATCGTTGAGGTCCGCTTCGATCGGGGGAGTGGACGTCTCGCCTACGCGGGTACCCCGGGCTGGTCGGGCCACGTGAACGCGTAGCGCGGATCGCCCCCGCGGGTCAGGCGTACGAAGCGGAGGAGTTCGCGGGTGATGCCCGCGTTGCCCATCGCCCAGCCGACGTACGGTTCGAGGGCGCTCGGGGTGGCGCGGTGTTCGACGTTCGACCAGCGGGCGCCCGCCTCGTCCCGGGTCGCGCGGGCCGCCATGTCCGTCGCGAGGAGATGGGCGAAGCCCTCCGGGGCGTACGGGTCGAGTCGCTCGGCCATGCGGTCGCAGGCCAGGGCGAGGACGCCCGCGGTGCCGCAGCAGCGGCCGTTGTTGTCCCAGAAGCCGGGGCGCAGCCGCTGGGGCACACCGGAGTGGGTGACCGTGTGCCAGCAGCGGTCGGCGAGGGCGGACCAGGCGGGGTCGGCGGTGACGTCCCGCAGGAGGCGGAAGGCCTGGGCGTCGCCGGTCGGGCCGTGGCACCAGCCGTAGCTGAAGGGCTCGATCACGTCGGGGCGGAACTGCGGGGTGGAGTGGCGGACCAGGAAGCCCTTCGAGCCGCCCGAGCCATCCGAGCCATCCGAGCCACCCGAGCCACCCGAGCCACCCGAGCCACCCGAGCCATCCGAGCCACCCGAGCCCACCGAGCCCGATTCGTCACGTGCCACGAAGCCCGTCGCACCGGCCAGCGCCAGCTCCGTCAGGTCCGCCCGGCCGGTGTCCGCGCCCACCCGGGCCAGCGCCAGGGAGATGCCGAGCGTGCCGTGCGAGACGTGGTGCAGCCGGGCCTCGGTCTCCGTGCGGTGCGGCCACTGGACGCCCCCGGGCGTGGGCTCCGCGGTGCGCAGGTACGGCTCCATGGCCAGGACGGCCAGATCGGCGTCGCCGGCCAGCAGTGCGCCGAGGCCGATGCCCGCGTTGCCGCCCATCAGCTCGAAGAGCACGCCCCAGCGGGTGCCGTCGAAGCGGGACCGGACCAGTTCCAGCGCGCGGTCGGCCGCCGCGCCGGACGCCGCGTCGCCGAGCTGTTCCTGCACGGCCCGCAGGACGAGCGCCAGTCCGGTGCGGCCGAAGTAGAGGGAGTCGTCCTCGATGTCGTCGACGGAGTGCGCGACGCCGCGGGCCGCGCGCAGGGCGGTGTCGGCGTAGGAGTCGTCGCCGAAGTGCCGCCACGCCTCCAGGAGTACGGGGATGTTGCCGGCCGTACCGCCGTAGAGCATCGGGTCGGGCTCGTCGTCCGAACGGCGTTCGGGCCAGGTGAGGCCACCCCCGGGGGCCTCCCGCGCCGAACCGATCAGCCACCGCAGCGCGTCCACCGCGAGTTCCTCGAGCTGGTCGACCGCCACGACCGTGGCTTCAGGTGCCGTCATGCGGCCACTCTTCCATCCGCGTCCGGACTGGCCCAGGGGGGCCTGCGGCGTCAGTTCGCCGTGGTGAGGTGCCCGCGGTTGCCGCGGCGGCCGCGCAGGCCCTGCCAGACCGCGCCCAGCGCCAGCGACTGGACCAGTGCCGAGAGCACGATGCCGCCGATGAAGAACCACGTCGGGGCTTCGCCGCCCCAGCCCCCCTCGCCGAACCAGGCCACGAAGCCGAAGGCCGGGAAGGTGAACAGGGCGGGCCAGACCCAGATCAGAGACGCGTCCGGGGTGTCCGCGAACAGGGGCTCCAACGCGGCCACGGCCATCGCGCCGCCGACCAGGGCGAGGTAGATCCCCGAGACGCGGTTGGCGACGGCGAGGCGGGCGAGGCGGGCGAGGGCGCGTATCGGGCTGCTCTTCATGGGATCTCGATCTCCCCGGGAGTCGTCTGGGTCTACGTCTTCTTCCTGTTTCCAGGGTCGGACGTGGGCGGCTCCAGGGCCTGAGTACCCGTACTCAAGTCGAACGACGCTACACCTATGGGGGGCGTACGGCGGCCGGGGTGTGGCCGGCCACCGTACGCCGCTACCTCGTATTGCTACTCGTATTGCTACTCGTACCGCTACCCCGTCACCCGCACTGGCAGGGATTGCCCGACTGGCAGCCGCAGCCGCAGCCCGAGCCGCAGCCGCAGGCGGCGACCAGGGGCAGGGCGCGGATCTCGGGGGGCTGCTCGGTGCGGCGTTCCTGGGCGGGGTCGGGCTGCGTGCTGGGGGAATCGGCCATGGATCCTCCTGGAAGCTGGTGCCTGCCTCCATTGCACGCCCCGGGCGGCCGTCGCATCAACGGCGCATTGGGTCATCGCCGCGCGCCCCGGCCCGTACGCTCCCGCGCGGGTCAGGCGCCCTCGACCTGCGTCGTCGGCTGGATGTCCGCCTGGAGGCCGCCCGGGTGCTCGCCGGTGACCAGGTAGACCACGCGCTTGGCGACCGCGACGGCGTGGTCGGCGTAGCGCTCGTAGTAGCGGCCCAGCAGCGTCACGTCGACCGCCGTCTCGATGCCGTGCTTCCAGCGGTCGTCCATCAGGTGCTGGAAGAGCGTGCGGTGGAGGAGGTCCATCGCGTCGTCGTCCTGCTCCAGCTGGAGGGCCAGGTCGACGTCCTTGGTGATGATCACCTCGGCGGCCTTCGCCATCAGGCGCTGCGCGAGCTGCCCCATCTCCAGGATGGTCGCGTGCAGGTCGTGCGGGACGGCGCGTTCCGGGTAGCGCAGCCGGGCCAGCTTGGCCACGTGCTGGGCCAGGTCGCCCGAGCGCTCCAGGTCGGCGGACATCCGCAGCGAGGTGACGACGATCCGCAGGTCCGTCGCCACCGGCTGCTGCCGGGCCAGCAGGGTTATCGCCCGGGCCTCCAGCTCGTGCTGGAGTTCGTCGACCCGCTGGTCGCCCTCGATGACGGCCTCGGCCAGCTTCAGGTCGGAGTCGAGGATCGCGGTCGTGGCGCGTCCGATGGCCGACCCGACCAGCCGGGCCATCTCCACCAGACCGTCACCGATCGAATCAAGTTCCTCGTGGTACGCGTCCCGCATCAGGGTTCCCTCTCGTACGTCCGTTTAGGGGGCTCAAAGAACTGGCTCGCACATGGCTCGCACCGGCTCGCGCCCCTCGCCGTGCCCCCACGCTTACACGTTCCGGCCTGTACGCGTCCGTTTCCGGCACCACAAATGAACCATCACTGGCTCCAAGGTGAACTCTGGGCGACGAGTGTTCGAGGTCGCACCCCGATGGCTGGGGCGGGGACGTACGGCATGCCTAACCTGGAGACATGGACGTGAACGCGGCGGTCGCCGCAGCGGCAGCGATCGCCGGAGTACTCACCGGCGTCATCGCCATGCTGGCGTTCCGCTGGAGCGAGCGCGACCAGAACCGCCCCACCCGCACCTCCCTGCACACGGACCCCGTGCTTCCGCCCGGCGTGGACACCGTCCTGTCGGTGCTCCGCTCCTCCGCCGTCGTCCTCGACGAGGCCGACGGCGTGGTCAAGGCCAGCTCCGCGGCGTACGCCCTCGGCCTGGTCCGGGGCGGCAAGCTCGCCGTGGAGCCCATGCTCCAGATGGCCCGGGACACCAGGAGGGACGGGGAGATACGGCAGGTCGAGCTGGACCTGCCGAGGCGCGGGACCGGACGGGGCGAGGCCCTGGCCGTCTCCGCGCGCGTCGCGCCGCTCGGATCCCGGCTGGTGCTGCTGCTGGTCGAGGACCTCACCGAGGCTCGCCGCATCGAGGCCGTACGGCGCGACTTCGTCGCCAATGTGAGTCACGAGCTGAAGACGCCGGTCGGGGCGCTCTCCCTGCTGTCCGAGGCCGTCATGGACGCCGCGGACGATCCGGAGGCCGTGGAGCGGTTCGCCGGACGGATGCAGATCGAGGCCACCCGGCTCACCAACCTGGTGCAGGAGCTCATCGACCTGTCCCGGGTGCAGAACGACGACCCCCTCGACGACGCCGAGCCCGTCCGGGTGGACGAGCTGGTCGCCGAGGCCATCGACCGCTGCCGGCAGGCGGCCGGCACCAAGCAGATCACCATGGCCGCCGGAGGAACGGCGGATCTGCACGTACGCGGCAACCGCGGCCAGCTCGCCGCCGCCCTCGGTAACCTCGTCGAGAACGCCGTCAACTACTCGCCCGCCCGCACCCGCGTCGGCATAGCGGCCCGCCGCGTCAACGCACCCGGCGGCGACCTGATCGAGATCGCCGTGACCGACCAGGGCATCGGCATCTCGGAGCGGGACAAGGAGCGCGTCTTCGAGCGCTTCTACCGCGTCGACCCGGCCCGCTCCCGGGCCACCGGAGGCACCGGGCTGGGTCTCGCGATCGTCAAGCACGTGGCCGCCTCGCACGGCGGGGAGGTCACGGTGTGGAGCGCCGAAGGCCAGGGCTCCACGTTCACCCTGCGCATGCCGGAGTCGGGCCCGTCCCGCGACCGCGCACCGCAGCGCCCGGACCACACCGGACTCAGCGACGAGACCGAACGGTCCCCCTCATCCCCCCAAACATCCCCGTACGAAACGCTTCCCGCCCCGGAGGTCCTTCCGTGACCCGTGTGCTCGTCGTCGAGGACGAGGAGTCCTTCTCCGACGCCCTGTCGTACATGCTCCGCAAGGAGGGCTTCGAGGTCGCCGTCGCGACCACCGGCCCCGACGGACTCGACGAGTTCGAGCGCAACGGCGCCGACCTCGTGCTCCTCGACCTGATGCTGCCCGGCCTGCCGGGCACCGAGGTCTGCCGCCAGCTGCGCGGCCGCTCGAACGTTCCCGTGATCATGGTGACCGCCAAGGACAGCGAGATCGACAAGGTTGTCGGGCTGGAGATAGGGGCCGACGACTACGTCACCAAGCCCTTCTCCTCCCGCGAGCTGGTCGCCCGCATCCGCGCCGTACTGCGCCGCCGCGGCGAGCCGGAGGAGGTCACTCCCGCCGCGCTGGAGGCCGGCCCCGTCCGCATGGACGTCGACCGGCACGTGGTGACCGTCGGCGGCACCAAGATCGACCTGCCGCTCAAGGAGTTCGACCTGCTGGAGATGCTGCTGCGCAACGCCGGCCGCGTACTCACCCGCATGCAGCTGATCGACCGGGTATGGGGTGCCGACTACGTCGGCGACACCAAGACCCTCGACGTCCACGTCAAGCGGCTGCGCGCCAAGATCGAGCCCGACCCGGGCGCGCCGCGGTACCTCGTGACGGTGCGCGGGCTCGGCTACAAGTTCGAGCCGTAAGCCGGACGCCGTCCAGCGGACACGGTGAAGGGCGGGACCTCCCGGAGGTCCCGCCCTTCGTTCGTACGGTGCTCAGCGGCCGGCGTCGGTGCCGGTGCCCGTGCCCGTGCCCTGCGAGGTGCCGGAGGTCGCCGTTCCGGTCTCGTTCGCCTCGCCGGAGGGCTCGCCCGTCCCGGGGGCGGAGGCGTCCTCGCCCGGGGTGCCCGAGGTCTCGCCGTCGGACGGCTCCCCGGAGGTCTCCTCGGAGGGCTGTGCGGACGCGCCGGGCGCCGCGGGGACGTCGCTGGGGCCCCAGCCGGAGAAGTAGCTCTCGGCGGGAACGACGAACGCGCGCAGGCTCACCTCACCGGCCTTGCTGAAGGTGAAGGTGATCTTCTGCGCGTTGCCGTCCTGGATCGCCTCGCGGCTGCTGGGCAGGACGGCGGCGGCGTTGTCCTTGCCGCCGAGGATCAGGGACCCGCCGGCGGGGACGGTCAGGTCGCCCTTCTGACCCTTGGCGGGCTTCAGCTCGGCGGTCTTGTCGGTGCCGGCCACGGTGATGGACTCGAGCGTCTGGTCCGACCTGCCGTTGTTGAACAGCGTGGCGGAGACCACCGCCGGGCCCGTCGACTCCAGGTCCGGCTGCGTGATGACGACCGCGTTCTGGATCTGGATGTCACCGACCGTCGTCGCGGCGTTGTCCGGCTTGATCTCCAGCGACTGGGCGTTGTGACCGGCGCCGCACGCGGCGAGCGAGGCGATCGAGAACGCGATGGCGGCGGCGGCGAGGGCACCGCGTCGAAGGCTGCTGCTCACGGCGGCGGCAACTCCTTGGACTCGAGCGGGGTGGCGGCCAACGGATAAAGCCGCCCTAAGTGACTTGTCAGCGGCCTCAGGCTACCGAGCCGTTCCCGGGCCGCCGCACCCGACCCTCCCCGAAGGCCCTGGGCTTCGCCCGGCGGGCGGTAGGTCAAGACCCTCCAGAGCCCCTTCCCGGGGCCTTGCCCACCGATTGCGTGTGTCATCCGCTGCACGCACCGTCCTGGCGGCGGAGTGGGACCGGTGCCGCTGGGTGTGGAGCGAATGTGTCGCCGCCCGGCCCTGGGCGGAAGACCTCCTGGAGTGCTGCTCCAGGAGGCGGCCCGGGCCAGGAATCCCCCTGAGCCAGGAATCCCCTTCCCGTCTGGAAGGGGAGGATTCAAATAAGAAGCCTCCGCCGGCCATCCCGCCATCCGGGTGGTCGACCCGTGCGCGAAATTTCCGTGAAGGAATGCGCGGGCGGCCGGAAATTGATCATCGACGGGTCGAGCGGGGTGGCTCGTGATCAATTTCGGATTCGGCCGGACCGTCGGCGCGGCCACCGAACGGAGTAGCGGAAGTCGCACGCCTGGAACCGGACATATCGGGATCTTCGGGTTGGTTGGCGGGGCTCCGGATGTGTGTGACGTGCGTGTTTCACTCGACCTGAAGAGCCGCTCCGACCTGCGAATACTTTCTTCCGCTCGCCTCGCGCAGCACGTTCCTGTTGCTGTTGTCAAGCCCCGAGATATGCCCTGACCTGCGAAAACGTCATTCAGAAGACGCCGTTTCCGTGTTACCCTGGATAGCCACGGAAGGGGTACCTGTCACATGACGTTCAAGGTTGGCGACACCGTGGTCTATCCCCATCACGGGGCCGCGCTGATCGAGGCTATCGAAACTCGCCAGATCAAAGGCGTGGACAAGACCTACTTGGTGCTGAAGGTCGCTCAGGGCGACCTGACGGTACGTGTGCCAGCGGACAATGCGGAGTTCGTCGGCGTGCGTGATGTGGTTGGTCAGGACGGGCTGGACCGGGTCTTCGAGGTGCTGCGCGCGCCGTACGCCGAGGAGCCCACGAACTGGTCGCGTCGCTACAAGGCAAACCTGGAGAAGCTCGCCTCCGGCGACGTCATCAAGGTCGCGGAAGTCGTACGCGATCTGTGGCGCCGTGAGCGCGAGCGCGGACTCTCCGCAGGTGAGAAGCGCATGCTCGCCAAGGCCCGCCAGATTCTGGTGAGCGAGCTGGCTCTCGCGGAGAACACCAACGAGGACAAGGCGGAGGCCCTGCTCGACGAGGTGCTCGCCTCCTGAGGCGAGGCGCGGACCGCTGCCCGCTCGGTCCAGCGCACTGAAATGCCGTGGTGCCCGATGACATCTTTGCTGTCGCCGGGCGCTGCGGCATGTCCGTACCCGGATGCGAATTCGTGCATCCGCACGTCCGGATGCCGATGATCCTCGTACGCTCCTCCCGGGAGGTTTCCCCCCGGGTCCTGGTGTGCCGGGCCCGGACTGCTGGCTCGACCAGGGTCACGGAAGGGTCCGGTCAAGGCGTCGCGCCCGGCACGGTGAGGCCATACCCAACTAGGTCGAGCACACAAACCTGACAGGAACCGATGTCTGACGATTCGCGTCCCTCGCCCGCCCACCTGTCGGCGGACACAGCCGCCGAGGACCGTGCCAACGCCAGGACCGCGGCGGTTGTTCCGGCCGCCGGCCGGGGCGTACGGCTCGGGCCGGGCGCCCCGAAAGCCCTCCGTGCGCTGGGCGGCACGCCCATGCTCATCCACGCGGTCCGGGCGATGGCCGCCTCCCGCGGGGTCTCCCTCGTCGTGGTCGTCGCCCCGCCCGACGGTGCGGCCGAGGTCAGGAGTCTGCTGGACGCGCACGCGCTGCCCGAGCGAACGGACTTCCTCGTCGTCCCAGGCGGCGAGACACGCCAGGAGTCCGTACGGCTCGGTCTGGACGCGCTGCCGCCCGAGTACGGCATCGTCCTCGTGCACGACGCGGCCCGGCCGCTGGTCCCCGTGGACACGGTGGACGCCGTGATCGAGGCGGTACGGGAGGGCGCGCCCGCCGTGGTGCCGGCCGTGCCGCTCGCCGACACCGTCAAACAGGTCGAGCCCGCCGGCGTGCCCGGGGAACCGGAGCCCGTGGTGGCGACCCCGGAGCGGGCGCTGCTGCGGGCGGTGCAGACGCCGCAGGGCTTCGACCGGGGGACGCTGGTGCGGGCCCACGAGACGGTGACCGACGACGTCACGGACGACGCGAGCATGGTCGAGCGGATGGGGGCGGCCGTGGTGGTCGTGCCGGGGCACGAGGAGGCGTTCAAGGTGACGCGGCCGCTGGATCTGGTGCTCGCGGAGGCGGTACTGGCGCGCAGGAGGCTCAACGATGGGTTCTGAGACTTCTGCGGCGGCCGGGTTGCCGCCGGTGTTGCCGCAGGTCGGGATCGGTACGGACATTCACGCCTTCGAGGAAGGGCGTGAGCTGTGGTGCGCCGGGTTGAAGTGGGAGGGCGAGGGGGCCGGGCTGGCCGGGCACTCCGACGCCGACGTCGTCGCGCACGCGGCGTGCAACGCGTTGTTCTCCGCGGCCGGGCTCGGGGATCTGGGGCAGCACTTCGGTACCGGGCGGCCGGAGTGGGCCGGGGCGTCCGGGGTGACGCTGCTGGCGGAGGCGGCGCGGATCGTGCGGGCAGCGGGGTTCCGGATCGGGAATGTCGCGGTGCAGGTGGTGGGGGCGCGGCCGAAGATCGGTAAGCGGCGGGACGAGGCGCAGAAGGTGTTGTCCGAGGTGGTGGGGGCGCCGGTGTCGGTGTCGGGGGCGACGACGGACGGGCTGGGCTTTCCCGGGCGGGGGGAGGGGCTGATGGCGGTGGCGACGGCGTTGGTCGTGCGGGTGCCCTGACCGGGCGGGCGGGCGGTGTGAGGGGTTGCCCGCGGAGCCGTACCGTGCGGGGCTCCGCCCCGCGCCCCGCCAGGGGCTCCGCCCCTGGACCCCGGCCTATGCCCACCCACCACCCGACTCGGTCGGACAAGGGGTGGGGCTCGAAACGACCCCCCGGCTCGGTCGGGCGAGAGGTCGGGCTCGGAACGGCCGCGTGGCTCGGTCGGGCGACAGGTGGGGTGACAACGTGGGCTGTGTGCCCGTGGCACTGCTCGGGGCCTACTACCCTGGACTCGTGACTATTCGGCTGTACGACACCAGCGCCCGGCAGATCCGTGACTTCGCCCCCCTCACGCCGGGCTGCGTCTCGATCTACCTGTGTGGTGCCACCGTGCAGGCGGCCCCGCACATCGGGCACGTCCGGTCGGGGCTGAACTTCGACATCATGCGCCGCTGGTTCGCGTACCGCGGCTACGACGTCACGTTCATCCGCAACGTCACCGACATCGACGACAAGATCATCAAGAAGGCGGCCGAGCAGAACCGCCCCTGGTGGTCCATCGGGTACGAGAACGAGCGGGCGTTCAACGACGCCTACTCCGCCCTCGGCTGCCTGCCGCCGACGTACGAGCCCCGTGCCACCGGGCACATCACCGAGATGGTCGAGATGATGCGCGGGCTCATCGAGCGCGGGCACGCCTACGAGGCCGAGGGCAACGTCTACTTCGACGTACGGTCCCTGCCCGGGTACCTGTCGCTGTCCAACCAGGACCTCGACGACCTGCGCCAGCCCACCGGGGAGGGCGAGACCGGGAAGCGGGACCCGCGGGACTTCGCCATGTGGAAGGCGGTCAAGCCCGGGGAGCCGAGCTGGGAGACGCCGTGGGGGCGGGGGCGGCCCGGCTGGCACCTGGAGTGCTCGGCCATGGCGCACAAGTACCTGGGCAGCGCGTTCGACATCCACGGGGGCGGGATCGACCTGATCTTCCCGCACCACGAGAACGAGATCGCCCAGGCCGAGGGCTTCGGCGACGCCTTCGCCCGGTACTGGGTGCACAACGCCTGGGTCACCATGAGCGGCGAGAAGATGTCGAAGTCGCTCGGCAACAGCGTGCTCGTCAGCGAGATGGTCAAGCAGTGGCGGCCGGTCGTGCTGCGGTACTACCTCGGCACCCCGCACTACCGCTCCACGATCGAGTACAGCGACGAGTCGCTGCGTGAGGCAGAGGCCGCGTTCTCCCGCATCGAGGGCTTCGTGCAGCGCGTCACCGAACTGGCCGGCCAGAGTGTCGAGCCGGCCGCCGAGGTGCCGCCCGCCTTCGCCGAGGCGATGGACGACGACCTGGGCGTCCCGCAGGCGCTCGCCATCGTGCACACCACCGTCCGGCAGGGCAACAGCGCGCTGGCCGCCGACGACAAGGACGCCGCCGTGGCGCGGCTCGCCGAGGTGCGGGCCATGCTCGGCGTCCTCGGCCTCGACCCGCTGGCCCCGCACTGGGCGGGGGAGCAGGAGCAGGGCGAGGACCTGCGGCACGTCGTCGACAGCCTCGTACGCCTGGTGCTCGACCAGCGGGAGGCCGCGCGGGCGCGGAAGGACTGGTCCACCGCGGACGCCGTCCGCGACCAGCTCGGACAGTCCGGGCTGGTCATCGAGGACGGTCCGCAGGGGCCCCGTTGGAGCCTCGGGTCGCGCTGACCCGGCCGGTCGGCGACGTCCGGTCCCGTAGATCGATTGTGCCGCCCGGCCCTCCGGGCGGCACACTGCATACAACACAAGCTTCACGCACACTCCCGTAGAGAGCGGAGACAGGTAACTCATGGCCGCGAACAACCGCCGCATGTCCGGCAAGAAGGGCGCGCAGGTCGGCAGCGGCGGCAAGCGGCGCCGGGGCCTGGAGGGCAAGGGGCCGACGCCTCCCGCCGAGATGCGCAAGGGGCACGCCAAGCAGCGCGCCGCCAACGCGAAGACGCGCCGCGCCACGGGGCGCCCGCAGCAGCGGCGCGGGGGCGGGCGGTCGACGTCCGAACTCGTCGTCGGCCGCAACCCCGTCTACGAGGCCCTGCGCGAGGGCGTGCCCGCCTCGACGCTCTACGTCCAGCAGTTCATCGACAACGACGAGCGGGTGCGCGAGGCGCTCCAGCTCGCCGCCGAGCGCGGTGGCATCAACCTCATGGAGGCGCCGCGTCCCGAGCTGGACCGGATGACCAACGGGCTCAACCACCAGGGCCTCGTCCTCCAGGTCCCGCCGTACGAGTACGCGCACCCCGAGGACCTGGTCGCCGCCGCCCACGACGAGGGCGCGGACCCGCTGATCGTCGCCCTCGACGGGGTGACCGACCCGCGCAACCTCGGTGCCGTCGTCCGCTCCGTCTCCGCCTTCGGCGGCCACGGCGTCGTCGTGCCCGAGCGGCGCGCGGCCGGGATGACGGCCGGCGCGTGGAAGACGTCCGCCGGCACGGCCGCCCGTACGCCGGTCGCCCGCGCCACCAACCTCACGCGCGCGCTGGAGTCGTACCAGAAGGCCGGCCTCACGGTCGTCGGCCTCGCCGCCGACGGCGAGGCCGAACTCGGCGACCTGGCGGCCCTGGACGGGCCCGTGGTCATCGTGGTCGGCAGCGAGGGCAAGGGCCTGTCCCGCCTGGTCGGCGAGACCTGCGACTTCCGGGTACGGATCCCGATGCCGGGCGGCGCGGAGTCGCTCAACGCGGGTGTGGCGGCGGGGATCGTGCTGTACGAGGCTGCGCGCCGACGGCGCTGACGTCGGGTCGCCGGTGCGGCGGCGCGGGGTGATCGTTTCCCCGGGTGGGGGATGGGTGTTCGGCTCGGTCCCCCATACGGGGTGTTCTGGGTGGTCCGGGCTGGTTTGACGCGGTCCGGACAGATCAGGGCGGTCAAGGCAGTGTCCTAACGACACATCACTCGGTTAGATGAGTGTGGACACCAGAACACCCCGCACACCCACGGGGGACCGCTCGTCGGGATACGACGACGCTCCCGCGCTGAGCATGGTGAAGGTGCCGAGCGATCCGGCCCAGGTCATCGTCAACCACGCGAGTTTCCGCGTGCAGTTCGGTGCCTCCGCGCGGCGGACCCAGTCCCCGCGGATCGCGCAGCACTTGAGCGCCACCCAGGCCACCCCCCGCATGCCCGCCGTCCCGGGCCGTCGCCGGGCCGTCGTGTGGAGCGGACGGTCCGACCCGGACGACACCGGCGCGCACCGGCTGCTCCAGGCGGTGCGGGCGGGAGCCGGTCACCACGTCGTGGACCCGGCAGCCGACGCCGGAGCCACCCAGGTCATCCCCCGGGTCGACTTCGACGGGGACCCCCTGGGGTACGACGGGTACGACGACGGCCCCGCCACCGAGACCCTCGAAACCCCCCTCGTCGGCGCCCAGCGCGGCCCCGTCCCCGAGGGCGCCCGACTGCTGCCCGCCATGCGCACCGTCGGCAGCGCCTACGACGAACCCGCCTACGCCGCCCAGGACTTCGGCCACGAAAGCCACGACGGCTACGGCGACGACGGCTACGGCGACGACACGGACCTGGACGAGCCGCGCGGCAGGCGCCGTTCCGACGACCCGGTGCGGCACGCGTACTTCCCCGGCCGCCGCATGAACCTCGGCGTCGTGCTGCTGCCGCTGCGCGTCTTCCTCGGCTTCATCTCGGTCTACGCCGGCATGGGCAAGCTCTGCGACCCCGTCTACTTCGACGGCGGCGAGCGCGGCTCCATGGTGAAGTGGCTCAACACCCTGCACCCCTGGGACGTCGCCGAGCCGCTGCGCCAGTTCGCCCTCGCCCACCCGGTCGGCGCCGGGCTGGTCATCGCCTTCCTCCAGGTGCTGGTGGGCGTCCTGACCGTGCTGGGCTGCTGGCAGCGCGTGGCCGCTGTCATCGGCGCGGGCCTGTCCGCCGCGCTCCTGGTCACCGTCAGCTGGAAGAGCGTCCCCGTCTACGACGCGCCCGACATCATCTACCTCGCCGCGTGGTCGCCGCTGATCATCGCCGGCGCGCCCGTCTACTCCGTGGACGGCAGACTCGCCGGCGGCGCCTGGCGTCGGCTCGGCCCCCGCGCCGACATCTGGGACCTGCGCCGTTACGTCCTGCGCCGCGGTGCCCTCATCACGTTCCTGGTCGCCGGAGCGACCCTCCTGGTCGGCTCGCTGCTCGGCGGTGCCGTCCGGGACGCCGACCGCGTGGTCGTCCCCGGCCCCGGCGAGGCCCCGCGCAACGAACTGCCCGGCGCCCCGCTCCCGCAGGAGCCCGGCACGCGCGAGCCGAAGAGCCCGGGGGCCTCCGCCTCGCCCACCCAGGGTGCGACCAGCGGGGCGACCACCCCCGCCTCGGGAGCCGCGACCACGCCGGGAGCGACCCGGGAGAGCGGCACCGCCGGCGGCGGTACGCCCAGCCAGACCCAGGGCGCCGGTGGACAGGCCCCGCCGCGGCAGTCGTCCCCGGCCGGCCAGGGCCAGGCGCCGACCACCTCGGCCGGACCGACCGCGGGCGGCACCTCGACCGGCTCCGGCTCCACCGGCGGCTCGACCGGTGGCTCCGGAAGCGAGGAGGGCGGCGGCTCCTCCTCCACCGGCCAGCCGGGCGGCCGCCTCGTGGGCGGCCTCCTGGGGTAGCCCGACGCGCCCGCGCCCCGCTCCTGGTGACAACCAGGCGCGGGGCGCGTGCCGTTGGCGCGTCAGCGCTCCGACGCGGCGTACGTCACGAAGCCCGTCCATGTGCCCGGCGCGAGGGCAAGCCGGGGGCCTGCCGTGTGTTTGGAGTCGCGGACGTGGATGGTGCGGGGCGTTATCGCGATCTCCACGCAGGAGTCGCCCTCGGGACCATCGCTGTAACTGCTCTTGAACCAGGCCAGTTCGGAGGCATCACCGGCAGCGGTCTCGCGGATCATTCTTCTCCCAGCAGTTGCTCGATGAAGGCCAGAGACTCCCTCGGACAGAGAGCCTGGGCCCGAATGGTGCTGTACCGCAGCTCCAGGATGCGTAGCTGCTTCAGGTCAGAGGTCGGGAGTCCGTTGAACGCTCCATCGGAGCGTCCTACCGCCGTACCGTCTCCGAACTTCAGCACCTCGATCTTGCCGCTCAGCCCGGGATGTTCTCCCGCTGCTGTCGGCATCACCTGAAGGGGTCCGGTGTTTATACCTTGCTCGCGACCACCATGTAGTTCTCGGCCTCAAGATCGAACGTGCTCAGTTCCGTCTGGAGTCCGACCCGGTGCAGCTCGACTTCGAGTTCCTCGTACCGGTAGGGCCAGCAGGACAGCAGTTCCGAGCGGACAAGAACCAACCCGGTCGCATCAACTTGCGCGATCGCAATCTCGATGTGGTGCTCCTCCTCCCAATGCGGCGCAATCTCCCAGCGGTAGACCACGACGGCATCGCGACCGTTCCGGCGGACGAGTCGGTCACTGATCTCCAGCCGGGAACCTCTGGCCCTCACGAGTTCCCAAGTGCGGGATGTGAGTACCAAGCGCCCGCCGGGGCGCAGAAGCCGTGACATCGTCTCCAGAGCGGCACCCCTGCCTGTCGCACCCGTGGCATGGTGAAGCGAGTTGCCAACGCAGAACACCAGGTCGAACGTGTTGTCCTGGAAATGGTCGGGCAACTCTTCCCAGTTCGCCCGTACGGCCCGGACGGATGCCCCGAACTCCTCGGACAACTCTGCAGTCCGACGAACCATCGCCTCGCTGGCGTCAGTTGCGACAACCTGCATGCCACGACCGGCGAGGCCAACCGCCAACTGTCCGGTTCCACACGAACAGTCGAGGACGTGAGCGTTCGACGGCAGGAGATTGAGGACGTCGTCGAACGACGCAGCGAACTCGGCTGGAGGCAACTTTGCATCCGAGATGAGCCATTCGTACACCTCGGCAAGCACGTCATAACCTGTCACAACCACTACCTCCGTCACGCGGCAGACTCACGGTAGGACGTCAGTCCATCAGCGGAGCAAGCCGGGCACCAATGGTTTTCGCGAGGATGGCTCTGACGGTGTTTGTGGGTTGTCAGTTGTCCGTCTGAGTGGATGTCACCGGCTGGTTAGCTGGGAAGTTGTTCGTGAGAAGTAGTGTCAGTCGCGGGGTTGCGGTGGCAAGGTGAATCTGCTCAGTGTGGACAGACATGACCGTACGGAGCCGCTCGGCCACCTACCCCGACCGAGAAACCGCCCACTGGGCCACCCAGCAGGTGGTAACCGGTAATGAACAGAAGATCCACCGCTGGCTCGCCCAGGGCACCCGCGCTCGCCTCACCATCGAGGCCGCCTGGCCCTCTCGTGAGACGCCCGTCGGCCGCGTACTGCTGCAGGCGATGATGCTCGCCGGGCGCGAGCCCGTCGATGTGCGCGCGGCGCGTGTCGTCCTCAGGCGTGAGCCGAACAGCCCGCACGGCTTCGTCGTGCTCACCACCGTCCCGATCTACCTGTAGAGGTCCAACGCCGTGTCCATGAAGCCGCTCGAGTTCGACCGTCGCTACGGCGAGTTGGACCAGGTGATCAGCGCGTACACCGGCATGCCGGCCGACGACGAGCCGGACAGACCGAGCGAAGCCCTTCTGGCGTATCTACGCCACACCTGGCACACCCGCCCCTGGGCCTTGGCCACGGCCGAACAGCAGATCCGGGAGTACGCCCGTAATCCGCCGGGCCGACTGCGCCTGAGTCTCGGCGAGTTCTATCCCATGCCGGACGTCGGTCTGTCCGAATCGGCGATCCAGGACTGGCTGCTCGTGATCGCGGATCACCTGAAGCGGTCGGTCGAGGAGGGCGAGGCCCCGCCCCCGGCCGGGCCTCGCACCCACTGGGAGTGGCATGCCCGCTACCCCGAGCTGGGCCAGTTCCTCGGCGGCTGGTTCTCACAGGACATGCCGGACGAGTTCCCGGACCACGACGCGGCCGTACGCGACTACGCCGCCGGCACGGACCCGCAGCTGGTCGCCCGCCTCACGGGCGAGCTCCACGAACTGCTCGCCCTCGCTCTCGAAGAGTCCGACTACGCCCTCGCGATGGCTGAGCTGGGCATGGAGGTCGACCCGCCCCGACCGTACTCCCCGAGCGGCTGGCTGGCCCACCTCGCGGACGGTCTTGGCGGATTCGAGGCGGACTACGGACCCGGGTCGGCCAGTCCTTGAGAGGGGCGCGGCTGGACCACGCCGGGGGGCTGCTCAGCGGCCGGACAGGGCCGCCAGTTCCCGGGCCGCCTCCGTCAGGTCCTTCGCGGTGTCGATCGCGCGCCAGTAGGAGCCCTGGGGGATCGGGAAACCGGACAGCCGGCGCTCGCGGGCCAGCCTCGGGAACGTGGTCCGCTCGTGGTCACCGCGCTCCGGGAGCATCGCGGCGAAGGCGGACGAGAAGACGTACACCCCGGCGTTGATCTCGAAGGTCGACGGCGGGGCCTCGATGAAGTCCGTGATGTGACCGAAGCCGTCCGTCTGCACGGCGCCCCACGGCAGCCGCGGGCGGGCCAGGGCGAGGGTCGCGACGGCGTCCCGCTCGGCGTGGAAGTCGGCCATGTCGCGCAGCGAGAAACGGGTCCAGATGTCGCCGTTGGTGGCGTACCAGGGCCGGTCCGGGTGCGGCAGGTGCGCGGCGGCGTACTTGAGGCCGCCGCCGCGGCCGAGGGGCTCGGTCTCGACGACCGTGGTGACGGAGAGCGGCAGATCGGCGGTGTCCAGCCACTTCTGGAGGACCTCGGCCAGATGGCCGCAGGAGACCACGACGTCCGTCACGCCCTCGTCGGCGAGCCAGGCGAGCTGATGGCCGATGATCGGAGTCCCGGTGCCGGGGATCTCGACCATCGGCTTGGGCCGGTCGTCGGTGTACGGGCGCAGCCGGGAACCCTGTCCGCCTGCCAGGACGACGGCTTGAACGGGGCGGCGGGACGCGGCGTTCGGATCGGTCATGCCCGAACTGTACGCGGCGCCCCACCGGCCCCCGAAGCGTCCTCAGCCGTGCGCGGCCAGCACGCCCGAGGCGAAGGCGGTGTCGCAGACGGGGCGGGAGTACGACTGGGCGCGCGTCGGCCCGTACACCTTGACCGCGGCACGGCCGAGGGCGCGGGCGATGGACGCGCAGTGGCCGGCCAGCGACGGGCGTTCGTTCACCGCCTGCTGGAGGTGGGTGAGGGCGACGCCCGGATCCTCCTCCTGGAGCTCGGTCAGCAGCCGGTCGCGCAGCACCTCGTGCGGCGCGCGGGCGGCGGCCCGGGAGGTGGAGGCCGTGGCCGAGGATGCCTCCGACGCGGCGAGCACCGAGTCCGAGGGATCCCCGGACCAGTTGACCCTGGTGACCGCGAGGGTCCCGGAGAGCACCAGGACGACGGGCAGGACGAAGGCGAGAGAGCGGCCGATCCGGCGGGCGGGGCCCCGGCCGCGTCGCGTCTGTCGGGTGGTGGAGTGCTTCACGGAGTGCTTCACGCGAGTGAGGGTAGCGCCCGGTAATGATTTGGCGACATTTAGTCACCCTTTCGGGGGATGAAGAGTGGCCCCGAAGTGGGTAAGGGGTTGACGCGTGAGGATCGAAACGTCCGCTCTGCCGGGGTATTTGTCGACAGCGAAAAGAGCCCCGCAGCAGGCCGCGGGGCTCTTTTCGTCAACGGGGGTGAAATCACCCGGCCGCGTGGTTTCCCGGCGGGTGGTTTCACCCGCGCGAGGACGCTCAGTCGGAGAGGCGCTCGCCCGTGGACGACGAGAACACGTGGGCCTCGCCCGGCCGCGGCACGACGTGGACGGTCGCGCCCTTCTCCGGCACCGAACGGCTGCTGACGCGGACCACGAGGTCCCTCGTCTCGCCGCCGACGTCGACCGTGCCGTAGATGTAGCCGTCGGCGCCGGTCTCCTCCACGACGTTCACCGAGACGGCGAGGCCCGCCGGGGCGTCCTCGGAGTCCTTCGACAGGGTCTTGGCCGCGCCGCCGTTCAGCTCGACGACGTCGAAGTGCTCGGGGCGGACGCCGACGGTGACCGTGCGGTCGCCCTTGTCGGAGGCGGTCTTCAGGGCGTCGCGGTTGATCGGGACGACGCTGTTGCCGAACTTCACGCCGCCGTCGGTGATCGGGACCTCGACCAGGTTCATGGCCGGGGAGCCGATGAAGCCGGCGACGAAGAGGTTCGCGGGCCTGTCGTACATGTTCCGCGGGGTGTCGACCTGCTGGAGCAGACCGTCCTTGAGGACCGCCACACGGTCGCCCATCGTCATGGCCTCGACCTGGTCGTGGGTGACGTAGACGGTGGTGATGCCGAGACGGCGCTGGAGCCCGGCGATCTGCGTACGGGTGGAGACGCGGAGCTTGGCGTCCAGGTTGGACAGCGGCTCGTCCATGAGGAACACCTGCGGCTCACGCACGATCGCGCGGCCCATCGCGACACGCTGGCGCTGACCGCCGGAGAGCGCCTTCGGCTTGCGGTCCAGGTACTCGCTGAGGTCGAGGATCTTCGCGGCCTCCTCGACCTTCTGCCGGATCTCCGCCTTGTTGACGCCGGCGATCTTGAGGGCGAAGCCCATGTTGTCGGCGACCGACATGTGCGGGTAGAGCGCGTAGTTCTGGAACACCATGGCGATGTCCCGGTCCTTCGGCGGCAGGTGCGTCACGTCGCGGTCGCCGATGCGGATGGCGCCGCCGTTGACGTCCTCCAGCCCCGCGAGCATGCGGAGCGAGGTGGACTTGCCACAACCGGAGGGGCCGACCAGGACGAGGAACTCGCCGTCCTCGATGTCGATGTCGAGACCGTCGACGGCGGGCTTGGTGGAACCCGGGTAGATGCGGGTCGCCTTGTCGAACGTAACTGTGGCCATGGTGAATGGGCCCCCTTCTACCGGCAGGAACGTGCCGGACGATCCGTTGTAGGAAGGTGGTGGTGTAGTCCACACGGGTGTAGCTGGCTCAGGACGGTACCCGGCGTTCACCTGGTCTGTCAGTACCTGTGGGCCAGTGAACTTCGCCGAAATTTTCGAATCCCAACGTTCACCGGGCTCTGTGTACAGTGGACCGACCCGCGCGCGTGCCACCGCGCGAGTGCCTCCTTAGCTCAGCTGGTCAGAGCGCCGCTCTTGTAAAGCGAAGGTCGTCGGTTCGAATCCGACAGGAGGCTCGGAGAAACAGCAGGCCGATGGCCCCGTCACCACGCGGTGACGGGGGCCACGGCCGGCGGGGGGGGCGGCGGGGGGGCCGGGGCGGTGGGGGCGGGTACCGGCGAAGAACTCGATGAACGC